>CAMNAE010000018.1 GCA_946530565.1 uncultured Oscillibacter sp. | reverse complement strand
GTTCCTGCGACTGAACACGTCGGAAAAGAAAGAGCTGATGAAAAACTACGCCTTCGGCCAAGGCTGGCTGGAAGCGCAGTTCGGGTCGGAAAACGTCAAGCAGATGAACAACTGGTGGAACGACGCCACCGGCTGGGCCGGCGCCAAAAAGGGGCTGGAGGACCGCATTGCAAAGCGCGACTTCCCCCGGGCCGAGAGCGCCTTCGGCGGCCAGTACCAGGACAAGGCCACGGTCACGCTGCCCGAGGTGGAGCACGTACCCACGGAGAGCTACGGCTTTCTGCCGGAGGTTCGGGAGTATCTCGACCTGTGCCGGGAGATGGAGCTGACCTTTGACATCGGCCAAACGGCCTACAACACGCTTAAAAAGACGAAGATGTCCCAGACCGCCGCTGCCGTCACCAGCCTCTCCGGCGACCTCATCTCCCTGATCGTCGAGCGCGCGCTGGTGCCCGGCATCACCCCGGGCGGGCTGAGCGCCCTCGCGCCCAGCTTCTCCGGCGAGCTTCTGGGACTGATCGACAAGATGACGGGCGCCTCGGACAGTGTGATCGAAAAGACCGTGGGCAAGCGTCTGGACGCCGCCACGGCCCGGCAGGTCATCGACGAGTGCTGGAAGATTATCGAGCTGAACGAGGAATACACCGAGCAGTGCATCAGCCATTTCCTGACCCTCAAGGGTCAGAAGGCAGGCAAATACGCGGCGGCCGCCGGGGCCATCGACACGTATATCCAAGAGAATGAGGCGGCCGCCAAGGCAAAGGAGGACGCGGCCCGGAGCGCGGCCCATACCGGCACCGGCGGCGCGGTCCAGGCCAAGGACTGGGATGAGCTGCAGAAGCTGTACCAAGCGTTTAAAAAGCGCTACGACGCCTGGTACAGCGGCGTTTCAGGCGAGAAGAGCACACTTGCAAACAAGCTGGGCGAAATCAAAGCCGGCGCGTGCTTCTACAGCGGCCAATGGCCCGTGGGCCCCGTCAACCCCGACCAGCCGGGCCCGCTGAACCTGGACAGCTTTTACAAGGGCTGGTACGCCTCCACCTATTACGACGAAAACGGTGAGCGCCGTCCCTCCCTGCCCACGGCCGTATCTGAGATGCCGGCGGCCTTTGCCGCCGCCAAGGCCGAAGCCGCCAAGGACATCGCCGACCTGGACGCCTACGTCCCCGAGTACGAGGCCTGGGCCAAAAAGGTTGCGGACGAGTACCCCTCCTGGCGCATCCAGTATATGAGCTACAAGGCGGCCTTTCAGAGGTTCAACTACGACCTGTCTCTGCCCGACGACTCCATCGAATGGCTGCTGATCAGCGGGTATCAGGACTGCGGCAGCGCCCCGCATTGGGCGACATCGGATTACCTTTCCGTCCCACTGAGCGACTACCGGGAGGAGCTGGTGACGTACCAGAAGATGCTGGACGAGCACGAGAGCCAGTGGATCGCCGCCAGCAGCGACGTGGTCGCCGGGGTCCGGGCGATCTACAACCAGATTAAGTCCCTGCAGGATCAGCACGAAGCGCTGCTGCCCGAGGTGGTGGCAGCCAAGGAGACGATGGCCGAGCTCATCGCGGACGCCGAGACCGATTACGGCCGGTACGAGCTGAATCCGGACATTGCCGCGCGCTTCGACGCCTTTGCATACGACGATTTCGAGGGCTACCGCGCCCTGTACGACCAGTGCGGCGCCGACCTGCAGGACCGCTGGGACGCATACCAGGAGGCCCACGAGACCTGGCGCCGGGGCATCTACGAGCTGGATTGGCTGGAGCGTGAGGTCCGGGCCGTAGCCGGGGTCACCTACGGCGATTTCGGCGGCGACCATAAGCTGGTGGCGGAGGCCATCGGCGGCGGCACGCTGAAGACCTACGACCAGATGGTCACCGAGCGCATCTACACCGCGGGCCACCTGAGCGACGACGGCTCGAACCTGGCGGAGGCCGGCGGCACAGACCCCAACGCGTATAATCTCAACCTGGACGCCTCGTACTTCAAGCATCACTACGAGGAGTTTACGGGCCTTAACAACGCCACGGCCGAGGCCGGTCTGTTCTTCGGCGACATCGGCGGCTGGAAGGGCAAGTTCATGCGTGCCGACGAGGCCACGCGCTCGTCACTGGAATACAGCATCAAGCAGGAGATCCACTCCTACATCCAGCACGGCGACTACGCGACCTTGGCCTTCCCGTATACGTCGGGTCAATACTACCCCGTCTCTCCCCTGGGCGGCCAGCGGGTCAGCTCGATCCTCAACGGCTGGCGCAGCCAGTCCGACAGCTACAAACCCGTCACCGGCCTCAGCAGCGGGCGGCTCATGGCCGAGGGCTTCGATCTGACGCTGCTGCCCGGCGAGCGCTATGATCTGGGCAGGTACGTCACGGTGGAGCCCGCCGACGCCACCGACAAGGCCCTGGTCTGGGAGACCACCAACGACATGATCTGCGAGGTCAGTGAAAACGGCGTGCTGACCGGCAACCTATCGGGTGAGGTGACGGTCACGGTCCGCGCGCTGGACAGCGATTTCAGCTTCGGCGACGGCGGCGTAAAGATCTATTCACCCGAGCCGCTGAGCTTTACCGTGCGCGTGGGCACGGGCGAACAGCCCGACGGCGTGGAGGAGAACGCGTACGCCAGCGTCAGCGTTTATGACGGCGCGCCCTACACCGCCGTGGACAACGGCGACGGCACCACCACGGTCAGCCTGGGCCTCGGCATGATCGACGAGAGCTGTGACATCGTCGTAGGCCTGTACAGCGCCGACGGCAGGCTGTACGGCGTCAATGTCGTACAGCCCCAGAGCGACTTTTCAAAGACGCCCGTGGCGTTCACCGCCCCCAACGGGGACGGGCTGGTGCTCAAGGCCTTCGTCCTGGACCAGTCCGACATGACGCCCCTGGACGCGCCGATGATGGAAGAGACGGTCGCGTAAAAAACAGGTCCTGTCAAGCACGCCTGGGCATGTTTGAAACCGCCGTGCACATATCAGACCCGGGTGTTTGCAAAAGGAGCAAACACCCGGGTCTGGTTTTTGGATTTGCGCTGATTCTGAACGCGCAGCCCCTTACTGCGCGCCCTCCCCGGCGCCGGCGGCTTCGAACTTGTAGCCGACACCCCATACGGTTTTCAGGCTCCACTCCGGGGAGACGTTTTCGATCTTCTCGCGCAGGCGCTTGATGTGCACGTCGACGGTACGGCTGTCGCCGAAGTAGTCGAAGCCCCAGACCTCGTCTAAAAGCTGGTTGCGCGTATACACGCGGTTCGGCGTCGAGGCGAGGGGGGAGAGAAGCTCGAGCTCCTTGGGCGGCGTGTCGACCCGCTTGCCGTCGACGATCAGCTCATAGGAGTCGAGGTCGATCGTGAGCTTGTCGAAGGTGAGGCGCTTGCTCGTGTCGTTCGGGATCTCGGTGCGGCGCAGCACCGCGTTGATCCGCGCGATCAGCTCCTTCATCTCGAAAGGCTTTACGATGTAGTCGTCGGCGCCCATCTCGAGACCCTGGATACGGTCCATCACCTCGCCCTTGGCCGTGAGCATGATGATCGGCACCCGGCTCGTCTCGCGGATCTTCGCGCAGACCGCCCAGCCGTCCATGACCGGGAGCATGATGTCGAGGAGGATGAGGTCGGGGACCTGCTTCTGGAACTCCTCGATCGCCTTGCCGCCGTCGTCGGCCAGGCGCACGTCGAAGCCCTCTTTGACGAGATAGAGCTGAATGAGGTTCGAGATGTTGTGATCGTCTTCGACGACCAGAATATTGCGTGCCATCTGTGATTGCTCCTTACTGTTTAAAATAGACGTCATTTGCTCCCGCCAAACGGCGCGGTGCGGCCCAACGATTCAGGGCAGGTCGCTTTCGGTCAGGGTGAGGGCATGGCCCTCGTCGTGGTTTAAAAGCTGCAGGAACTGCCGCAGGCCCGATGCGGTCGCATCGCCGAGCAGCAGCACGCGCGTGCGTCCGCCGGGCGTCAGAACGCCCATCAGGTCCCCGGCCGCGACCGCGGAATCGAGGTCCTCGCGGAAGAGGGCAAAGCCGCTGAGCGGCACGCAGCCCGGGATCTCCGGGGCGTCGTAGCCGTCGGTCGCGTAATAGAGATGCGTGAGCGGGATGTTCTCGCGGATCAATATCTCCGAGCCCGCCTCAAAGTCCTCGGGGCCGGTGAGCTCGATGAGGATGCTGTGCCCCTCGGCCGCGATGCGCCGCAGGGAGTCCGTCTCGGTTTCCATCCACTCCGGGCTCACAACAAAGGCGGCGCCGGCGCGGTAGCTCTGCAGCACGTCCAGAAGCGCGCTCACATCGTCCTCGGGCGTGAAGGTGAGAAAGACCTCCGCGCCCTTCTGCGTCTCCTCGGGCGGGGTCTCCTCGGGCGGGGTCTCGGGCGCCGCGGGCGTCTGCGCGCCGGAGCCCGAGCCGGAGCCGGCGGGCGCCGCGAACTGCTGCATATACTGCTGGTAGCGGCTCTCCATCGAGGCGCCGGCGATGTCGGCGAAGTATTTTTCGTCGAGGCCGAAGTCCGCCCGGCGCAGCCAGGCGAGCTGACCGTGGTTCACCTTGGAGACCGAGTAGATCTTGCCGAAGAACTGCGCGACGACCGACAAGGGCACATACACGCTGCCGCCGCGCAGGACCGCGCCGGGGTAATAAGTGGTCGCGTCGTCGTAGGCGTAGTTCAGGTCGTATTCGAAATAGAGCGAGCGGCCGGGCTCATAGAGCACGGCGACGCGCTTATCGTCGTTGATGATCGCGGAGATGCCGCTCTCGCCGCGCAGGGACGAGGCGAAGATCGAGGCCGGCACATACAGATAGCCGCCGCTCCAGAACGGCATGCCGCCGGAGCCGACCGGGAGCACGTTCTCCTCGAGCGCGAGGAACATGACCTCCCGCCCCTCTGCCTCCGCCGCCCGGGGCGGCAGCAGCAGCGCCGCGACCGCGAGCAGCGTCAAAAGCAGCGCAAGCGGCTTTTTTGTGCGCTTCATCGTCGTGCTCCCCCCTTTCTCCTTTGGCTTTTGCCCGGCGGGCCCTCAGCCCTCGGGCGCGGTGATGACGCCGTTTTCGAGCAGCGTCTCCACATGTGCGCGGATATAGCGGATAAAATTCTGCGTGACCGGCGAGGCGCTGCCCGAGAGCGGCACGCCCACGCCGACCATGCGCCACTGTGCCGGCTCCATCGGCTTTGCCACCGCCTCCGACTGATACGCGCGCAGCAGCAGCTCCGAGAGGATCGACACGCCCAGGCCCTTGGCCACCATGTTGATGATCGCGTAGTCTGAGCAGGTCGAGAACAAAATCTGCGGGTAGTGCGGGAGCTGATCAAGCACGTCGTGCACCTCGCCGTCGTAGCCGGGCATCGGCATGATGAATCTCTCGTTCAAAAAAGCATCCAGCGGAATGCTCTTCCAGCTTGCGAGCCGGTGCTCCGGCGGCACGACGGCGAGCATCTGCTCACGGCAGAGCGGGATCCATGTGAAGTCGTGACCCTCGCCGCCGGCGTAGAGGCACAGATCCGCCTCGTGCCGCTCCATGATCCCCTCGATGATGTCGGTGCCGCCCTCGGCGACCCGGATCTCAACGTCCGGGTAGTCCTGGCGGAAGCTCTTGATGATGTCGGGCAGCCAGTAGGCGGCAAGGCTCGGGTAAGCGGCGATGCGGATTACGCCGGTGTCGGCGCCCTTGATCTGGGCGATCGACTGCTCGAGCGCCTCCCCCGCGCCCAAAAGCTGGCGGATCGCCGGCAGGAGCCGCAGCCCGTCGCTGTTCGGCACGATGCCGGTCGACGTGCGCTCCATGAGCGGAAAGCCGATCTCGTCTTCAAGCGACTGCATCATGTGGCTGATGCCGGACTGCGTATACCCCAGCTCCGCCGCCGCCTTGGAAAGGCTCCCCAGCTCGATCGCGCGCACATAGGCCTTATACTTCCTCAGATTCATGGCTGTTCTCCGTGGTCAGATCGCAGGGCCCCGCGTCCTGTGTCTCGGGAGTCGCCGACCCTGCCTCGGTCTCGGCAGCGGGCGCCGCCTCTTCTGCGGGCACCGTCTTCTCTCCCTCCGCGGGCTTTTCCGGCAGATAGGCCTTCGCAGCCTCGGGCAGGTCGTCCCGCGTCAGGGTCGAGAGGTCATCCTTCGTCGGCTCCTCCAGCCCGGCCACGCGGTTCGCCTGGTTTTTGAGCATGTCCTCAAAGGTATTGCGCACGCCGCGGCCGTTGCCGAAGGCGATCGGATCGGCAGCCGAGCGCTCGCCGAGATATTTTTCAAGCGCCGCGCGCGCCTCGTCTGTGAGCTGATAGTTGCCCTTTTTCATGCGCATGTCGAAAATGCCCATGAGCTCATCGGCCGTGTAGTCCGGGAAATGGATGAAGCGGTTGAAGCGGGATTCAAGGCCCGGATTCGAGTGGACGAACTCGTCCATCAGATCGACATAGCCCGCCACGATCACGACGAGATCGTCGCGGTGATCCTCCATGAACTTCAATACCGTGTCGATGGCCTCCTGGCCGAAGTCGTTCTCACCGGCGCCGTTCAACATATACGCCTCGTCGATGAACAAAACGCCGCCGAGCGCTTTTTCAAGTTCCTTCGTCGTCTTGATCGCGGTCTGGCCGACATAGCCCGCGACGAGCCGGCTGCGATCGACCTCGTTGAGCTGGCCCTTGGAGAGGATGCCGAGCGAGTGGTAGACCCGCGCCATAAAGCGGGCGATCGTCGTTTTGCCCGTGCCGGGATTGCCGGAGAAAACCATATGCAGCGAGAGATCCGAGACCGGGAGGTCGTTTTTCCTGCGCGCCTCGTTGTATTTGGCGAGATTCACAAGCGAGCGGACCTCTTCTTTCACGGTGCCGAGGCCGATGTAGCCGTCGAGCTCCTCAAGAAGGTCCTCCAGCTTTTCGGGCGGCGGCGCCTCCGGCTCACCGGAAGACGAAACATCGTTGCCGGTGGAGGCCGCGGCCGGCGGGTCTTTGGGCGCGTCGGTCTTCTGCGCGGTGCCGGGGGCGGCGTCCGCGGGCGCAGATGTCGGCGCGCCGCCCCAGAAGTCGGCGTCCATGCGCTTTAAGTTCTTTTCGGTCAGGGAGACGATCAGGTCCATCTGCTGCAGGATCAGCTTATCCTTGTCGCTGATCTTCTGCCGGTCGGAACGTTCCATAGCCGGATCCTCCTTATAAATGCGTATAAAAACATGATTTTACATTATACCAGTCTTTTTTGCGTTTGTCATTAAAAAAGCCCGCCTCCGGGGGATTTTTTCCCGGGAGGCGGCCATGATGCGCTCTGAAAACGCGCTTTTTTAGATCAATCCGGATCCATTATGAGTCCCGCGTCCCGGCGCTGTCGGGCGTTCGTCAGGCGCTTTCCTGCAGTTCCGGCGTGCTCTTCCGATTGATTTGTTGCCTTGAAACGCTTTACAGTCCGTTTTACAGCCCGTCTGAAGGCCGGTCAAACCGGTGCATGCCGGCAGGATCGGCGCTTACTTTCAGGTGGGAGGGATCGACAAAATCAAAATACAGATCCATATTGACCTGGATCACTTTGTTCATCGTCTCCAGGTCCCGCGCGATCAATGCGTCCAGCATCTGCTGATGACATGCACAGGCTCTCCTGTTCACCTCGATCACCTTTTCGGACGTCATATTGTCTGCCGCGATCCCCCAGAACAGATTCGCGCACAGGGTCGTGACGATGTCGTTGATCAGGATGCAAAGCGGATTGTGGCTCGCATTGGCCATTGCTGTATGAAACTCGATATCGACCTTTGAGACCGTTTCGGAGTCGTACACCGCCGCGTGATACCGTTCCATGATCTCCTCGAGCGTGCGGATATCCTGATCGGTTCGATAGCGGATCGCCAGTTCTCCGCAGCTTCTCTCATTATACGCGCGGTAGTCCACCAGATCGTTGATCGTGATCGCGCCGAGATCCACCAGCTTGCGCAGCGGCTGCGCCGCGCTTGCAAGAGACACGCCGCGAACGATCGCGCCGCCGTTCGTCCCGACGGTGATCTCCAGCAGCCCGTCCTGCTGGAGCATGCGCAGCGCCTCGCGAATGCTCGGGCGGCTGCGGCGGAACTGTTCCGCGAGCTCACGCTCAGCCGGAAGCCTGTCTCCCGGCTTCAGTTCTCCGCTGACGATCTTCTGGTAGATCTGTTCGTAGATTACCTCGGAAGCTCTCTTTGTCTGTGCAGGCGTAAAAGAAACGGATCTGTTTTCAGACATATCGTCACCTCAAGCAAAAATATCGTAATCACCAAATGAATAAATGGCCTTATATTTATGTTACTATACCAACTGTTTTTTGTCAATCTGTTTTTATTTTAGTATAATAGCACAATATAAACTTTGAATTCTTGTTTAAAAGAGCAATATTGACAACCGAGACTTAATATGCTATTTTGAAATCAGCAAATGGTCTTACCATATAAACAACAGACAAATGTTTTTTAGTGTAGATCAGGATCTCATCGGCGCTCTTTCGAAAGGATCCGGCTCCCGGTCCGCATCTCCCACGGCTCACGCGTAGGAAACGGCCGCCCCGAACTTGCCAGTCTCTGCACAGTTTACACGTTGTTCCGGCCGGCTCCGTGCCGACCACAAAAGCATAATAGAATGAAAAGGAGAGAACACCCATGAAAAACGCAAGGAAACTGATCGCCCTGATTGCGGCCGCTGCAATGGCACTTTCGATGTGCGCCTGCTCCGGCAGCTCATCCGGCAGCAGCTCGTCGGGAAGCAGCACGTCGGGAAGCAGCACGTCGGGAAGCGCCTCTTCCGGCTCCGGAAGCAGCTCAGGAAGCGCCGCGCAGGCTCCGGAGACAAGCTACGTTCTGAAACTCCACACCTCCTCATCGGAGACCGACTCGATCGGTCTGTCCGCCCTGAAGTTCAAAGAGCTGGTCGAGGAAAGGACCAAAGGACAGGTCACCATCGAGTATTATCCCAGCGGCACGCTCGGGAAGACGCCCGACTGTATCGAGGGCCTGAAGCTCCGCGTCTGCGACATCGTGTTCGACGGGATCTCCAACCTGGCAGCGCTGGACGAGCTGGCGAATCTTGACGGCGTTCCCTACATGTACCGGGATCTGGATCAATACTACGCCGTTTTCGACGGAGAAGTCGGGCAGGAGTATCTCAAAACGCTGGGTGAGAACACAGACAAAGTCCTCCTGGGCTACATGTGCTCGGGGATCCGCCAGCTCACAAGCACCTACCCCATCCGCACGCCCGCCGATCTGAAGGGGCTCAAGATGCGTGTTCCCGCTGTGGCGATCTATTCCGATTCCTGGTCCTGGCTCGGCGCTTCTCCGATGCCGATCGCGGCGAGCGACATCTATACCTCTCTCAATCAGAACATCATTGACGGACAGGAGAATCCCTATCCGACCTGCGTCGCCCTCTCGGTCCACGAGGTCTGCAAATACGTAACGGAGACCAATCACGTCTTCACGACCCTCTCATTTATGATGGATCGGGAATTCTATGAGAGCATGCCGGACGACATCCGCCAGATCCTGCTCGAATCCGCGCAGGAGGCGGGCAAATACGGTACAGAATATGCTTTCCAGGTATCTGAGGAAAAGAAACAGGTCATGATCGATTCCGGCTGCGAGATCATCGAGGTGGACGTGGCCGACTGGCAGGCCGCTCTCGACGGCTTCCTGGATTCCAAGTATCCCTATCTCAAAGACTGGGCTGAGCGCATCATGGCCGTCCAATAAAAACATTCCGGGCCGCCTGAAAACGATTTTGAGAGGAACTGCCGCGCACAGCGCAGTTCCTCCCCCGGTCAACAAGGAGAAGACCAATGAACCGTTTTTCTTCTATCATGAATGGTTTGGAAAAAGCATTGAACGTTTTGCTGGTCATCACGCTTTCCGCGATGGTATTGCTGCTGGCCTATCAGACCGTCATGCGCTATGTCTTCAGCAACGCCCCCACATGGAGCGAAGAACTCGTCACATATGTCTGCTGTTACAGCACCATGCTGGGAGCCGCGCTTGCCGTTCGGCACAACAAGCATCTGCAGGTCGATTTTCTTGTTTCCCGTTACAGTGAGAAAGCCCGGAACGTGATGGGCATCATCACCTCGGCCGTCACGATCGCTTTCTTCGTCCTTTTCCTGAAATACGCGCTCAGTCTGATGCGGTACGCAACGGGAAAGTCCGTCACCATGCCTTTCCTCATCATGAAGTATGTCTATTTCGCGTTCCCGCTCGGAAGCGTTCTGATTATCGTATTCGCACTCGAGGATCTGATCATGCGGATCATCAGGATCTCCGGAAATGCTGCTTCTGAACGGAAGGAGGCCGGATCATGAATGCGGGACTCATGCTGTTTGCGATCATGATCGTGCTCGCTCTTCTCGGCTTTCCGCTGTTTCTGTCGGCGGGCATCGCTACGGCAGTCGCGATGCACTTTGCCGGCTTCCCCCTTGAAGCGCTGGTCCAGAAAGCGTTCGTCGGCATCAACAATCTCTCGCTGCTGGCCATCCCCCTGTTCATTCTTGCCGGCAGCCTGATGGCAAAAGGGATCACCGGAAGGCTGATCAACATTTCCAACGCGATCCTCGGTCATCTCAAAGGAAGTCTTGCTTCCGTCACGGTCCTCGCGTCCGCGCTGTTCGGCGCGATCTCCGGTTCGGCTCTTGCAACAGTTGCCGCGATCGGCGGCGCAACGATCCCCGCCATGGAGAAAGAGGGCTACGAAAAAGCCTACGCCGGAGCCGTCGCCTCCTGTTCTTCCGTGCTTGGACCGCTGGTGCCGCCCTCGGTAGTACTGATCATCTATGCGAACATCACGGAGACCTCTGTGACAAAGCTCTTCAGCGCAACGATCCTTCCGGCCGTCATCACCACGATCGCCTTTGTGGGCTATACCCTGTACTATGGGTACAAACACGACCTGCCATCCCAGGAAAAAGGGTCACTCAGGAAGCTCTTTGCGGCATTAAAAGGCGGGATCTGGGCACTGCTGATGCCGGTCCTGGTACTGGGCTGTATTTTTGCAGGAGTCTGTACGGTCATGGAGGCCGCTGCCATTTCCGTTCTATACGCGCTCTTCGTGGATATGGTGATCTACAAATGTCTGACACGGGAAGAAACCTTCGTGATCCTCAAAGACTCGGCGATCGCGTCGGCAGCGATCATGATGATCGTGGCGCTCTCCAAATCCGCCTCCTATGTCGTGGTGACGTCGCAGCTTCCGCAAAAGCTGATGCAGTTTATGGTATCGCGGACCGACAACAAGATCCTGGTGCTGCTGTTCGTGAATGTCGTGCTTCTGGTCCTCGGCTGCATCATGGAGGGCAACGCGATCCTTGTCATGATGGTTCCGGTCCTCCTGACACTGGTAAATGCTTATCAGATCAATCTGATCCAATTTGGCGTCATGACAGCGCTGAATATCTATGTCGGAGGCCTGACGCCTCCGGTCGGGATATCGCTGCTGATGGGCGTGAAAATGGCTGACGAAAAGATAGAGTATGTCATCAGGGAATCCCTGCCGATGTTTGCGATCTGCATCGTCGTCCTGCTCATGGTCGCTTACCTGCCGGCACTTACCCTGTGGCTTCCCTCGCTCCTCAAATAACACGGCAGAGACAGTAGAGGTGCTATGAATGACATTTAACAGAAACGAAGTGTTTATTTTGCCGGAAGCCGACAAGACAGGTCTCCTTCGCTACCAACTGGATATTCCCTACGCGAACGATTCAGTGTTTCAAAAGCTGGATCTGTATCTGCCGAACAAAGGCGACGGTCCCTTCCCTGTGATCGCCTTTTATCACGGCGGCGGATGGCGCAGAGGCGATAAATCCGACATGCAGGTCGAGGCCTTCTTCAAGCTTCTGAAGTTTGGCTATGCGGTGGCAAGCATCAACTGGCGGCTGTCGTTTGAGGCCAAGTATCCAAAAGCTGTTTTTGACGCCAAGGCCGCGATACGTTATCTCCGCGCGCACGCGAAAGAACTGCATCTGGATCCAACGCGTGTCGCGGCAGCGGGCGATTCGGCCGGCGGATACCTTGCGCTGATGCTCGCTACCACCGCCGGCCGCGCAGAGCTGGAGGATCTCTCCATGGGCTGCCCCGACGAGCGCTCCGATGTGAGCTGCGCGGTCGCGTGGTATCCCATCACCGACTTCCTGACGGAATTCGCGCAGTCGAAGGAAAACGAGATCGAGGGCATCATCAACACCTCCGACAACTCCAGGGAATACCAGGATCCCCATTCACCGGAAGGCGCTTTTCTGGGGGCAGCTCTGAGCCAGTTCCATCCGTTCTACCTGCGGCAGGTCAGCCCCATCCACTATATTTCCAAAGAAATGGCGCCGGTACTGCTCCAGCACGGACGTGAAGACTTCATCGCTCCCAGGCAGCAGTCTGAGAGCTTCTATCATCGTGCGGTCGATGTATCCGGCAGACAGTCCGCCGAGCTGGATATCCTGGACGGCGCCGTCCACATAGATCCCGTCTTTACTACCGATGAGAACATGACAAGGGTCGCCCGCTTTTTGGATACGCACCTGGCGGCAGTAAAAGACATCTGAACGAAATCACTCTCTTCCTGCAGGCGCAGCCGCTCCCGTGCCGCCGCAGCAAAGGCGGGACAGGAGCGGCTGCCCTATTGTGTTCCGATGCGGCCAGAAGCGATCACAGTTTCTTGCGCTCTTTTTTCTGATTGAGTTTGGCAGCAGAAACCTCGACATCCCAGTCATCGGAGGAGTCGTGTTTCCTTAACGCTTTTTTGACCTCCGCCAGAACCGATGCCTGCTTGTCTCGGAAAAGCTGAAGCCCGCCTCCGTATGGCCCGGGAGGCGGGCTTGCTTCATGCGTTTTTGCGGAGCTTTTACTATTTCATCAGTCCGACGCCGGCGTTCCGGGCTTTGCCGACCTGCTCTCCAGAGACGTAATAGCCGTGATGGAACCGGTCGATTCTCAGGGCGTTCGTCTTTTCAGGACTGATCATATTAACAAGAGAGCGCAGTACTCATAGAATAGAGAAAAACTGAAGGGAGGCTGAAACCATGTCATTAAAAGCGATCATCGGGATCATCGTCGTGATCCTCGTGCTGTGCTGCTGCTATTCGCATCGCCGCGTCATCAAGGCTCTTCTCGGCAAGGGTCCCATGCCCAAGGCGCCGAAGTGGCACTTCTGGGTCAAGACTGAAAACCGCCGCAGCTGATTATCTGCGCGGCTCCTCCCCCCCCCCC
>CAMNAE010000017.1 GCA_946530565.1 uncultured Oscillibacter sp. | reverse complement strand
CTGTGCCTGGCAAGCGATCTTGCCGTCCTGAAGGCGCGCCTCGGCCGCATCATCGTGGCCTACACCTATGACGGCCGGCCCGTGACCGCGCACGATCTGAAGGCCGAGGGCGCGATGGCTGCGCTCTTAAAAGACGCATTGAAGCCGAACCTCGTGCAGACACTCGAGGGCACGCCGGCGTTTATACACGGCGGTCCCTTTGCGAACATCGCCCACGGCTGCAACTCGGTCATGGCGACGCGCATGGCCTTAAAGTGCGGCGATTATGTCGTCACCGAGGCGGGCTTTGCCGCGGACCTCGGTGCCGAGAAGTTCCTCGATATCAAGTGCCGCATGGCAGGGCTTGCCCCGTCTGCTGTCGTGATCGTTGCGACAGTGCGCGCGCTCAAATACCACGGCGGTGTTCCGAAGAGCGATCTGAACCATGAAGACCTTGAGGCGCTCAAGGCTGGTCTTCCGAATCTCATGCGGCATGTGGAGAATATCCGCGAGGTTTTCGGCCTTCCCTGTGTGGTTGCTCTCAACGCATTCCCGACGGATACCGAAGCGGAGCTGGAGCTTGTGCAAAAGACCTGCGCTGAAATGGGCGTGCGCGCGGTGCTCAGCGAGGTCTGGGCCAAAGGCGGACTCGGCGGCACGGCGCTTGCCGAAGAGGTGCTGCGTCTGTGCGGGGAAGTAAACGCGTTCCGTCAGGCCTATGAGCTTGACGCCTCCGTCGAGGAGAAGATCCGCGCGATCTGCAAAAATGTCTACCGCGCAAAGCATGTGCTCTTCACGCCACCTGCGAAAAAGCAGATGCTTCAGATCGAGGCGCTCGGCTATGGCTCGCTCCCAATCTGCATGGCGAAGACGCAGTATTCGTTCTCCGACGATCCGGCGCTCCTCGGCGCGCCTGACGGCTTTACGATCACCGTGCGGGAACTGAAGCCCTGCGCCGGTGCGGGCTTCATTGTCGCCAAGACCGGCGATATCATGACGATGCCCGGCCTCCCCAAGGTCCCATCTGCCGAAAAGATCGACATCGATGAAAACGGCAGGATTACCGGACTCTTTTAAAGCTTCCTGTATAAAAAACGCTGCGCTGTTCCGTCGAACCGGAACAGCGCAGCGTTTATATCGTTTTGACAGAACTCAGCAGCAGGCCTTTTCCACGCACACGGCGATGAGGTCGGAGGCCATCGCGGAGCCGGTGGGGTCCTGTCCGGCGCCGCGGCCCTGGAGGAAGATGTCGTCTGCCATATTGCAGCGGAGCAGGATCGCGTTGAACTCGTTGCGCACGCCATAGAGCGGGTTCTCCTGCGGTACCGGGGTCGGCTTCACCGAGCACTTGACGCTGCCGTCCGGAAGCATTTCGGCTTCGGCGATCAGCTTGATGCGGCAGTGGTCCTTTGCAGCGGCCTCGAGATCGGCTTTCGTGACACCGGAGATGCCCACGCGCGGGATCTCCGTCGGCGGGATATAGACGCCCCAGGCCTCGAGCATCAAAATGCAGAGCTTATTCGCGGTGTCGATGCCCTCAACGTCGGCGGTCGGATCCTGCTCGGCAAAACCCTTCGCCTGCGCCTGACGCAGCGCCTCTTCGTAGCTCATGTTCTCCTCGTCCATCTTGGTGAGGATGTAGTTCGTCGTGCCGTTGACGATGCCCTGGATCTTATTGAAATGGTTTGCCCAGAGCGAGTGGCGGATCACCTCGATGACCGGGATCGCGCCGCCGACGGCTGCTTCATAGCGGAAGGGCGCACCGGTTTTTTCGGAGGCTTCGCGGAAGTCCTCGTAGCGGGCGGCAACAAGGGCCTTGTTCGGGGTCACGACGGCCTTGCCGGCGGCAAGCGCCTGCAGCATGAAGGTAGCGGCTGGCTCCCTGCCTCCGAGGATCTCGGCCACGGCCACGATCTCAGGGTCGTTCAAGATCTCGTTATAGTCCTGCGTGAAGAGCTCCACCGGCGCGACGCCGCTGTTGATCGCCTCGGGCTTCTTTTCAAGGATCTTCTTGACCTCGATGCGAAGCCCTGTGCGGCGGGTGATCTCCTCAGCGTTGACCGTGAGGGAGCGGTAGGTGCCCTTGCCGACCGTACCGAAGCCCAGCAGGGCGACCTTCATGACCTTTTCCATAGGGGATTCCTCCTGATGTTGAGTTTTGTATGTTCGGGAATATGCGCGGCACTTTACAGGAGCGGCCGCGCTCCATGCGTAAACTTGGGCTTATTATACTACGCTTTTACGCAGGATGCACCTGTTTTTTTGCCGGAAAGCGTGGGAAAAGCGGAACTATTTTCTGTAATACGACGTCAATATACAAAACTGGGACGATTATTGATCGTTTGATCGAAGAACAGAATCAAAATGCAAGCCGACACTTCCGGAACACTGCACGAAGGCAGTCCGGCAGTGCCGGCTTTTCAGCATCCTGCAAACAGAGTCAAACAGCATGCGCTTCCCGTCTTACCGGTTTTTGCGCTCGGCGATCGCGCCGCCGTGACCCCATTCGACCTTTTCGGGAGGACCGGGAGCGCGGGGAATGCGCACGTAGCGGCGCATGAGCGTCTCGTTCAGGGCGGAGGCGTAGAGATCGTGATGCGCGGCGCAGACCGAATCCGACGGAACGGGAGCGGGCGCAAGATAGAGCGTCGCGTAGGGGACGCCGAAGAGCTCGGAATCATAGGCGGCCCGATACGCCCCGCAGCGCTCATAAAAGCCGAGCCGCCGCACAGCCAGTCCGGGGTCCTCAGCCCACTCGGGGAGCTCGCTTTCGATGATGATCGCGCGCCCGAGCTCTTTTTCCTTCAAAAGCTGCAAAAGCCGCTTACCCAGCCCGCCGCCGCGCTTATCTCCGCGCACGCACAGGTAATCGAGCAGCGCCCAGCCAGGCCGCCCGAGCCAGATAAAGGCCTCGCCGAGCAGCTCCTCACCATCGTACAGACACCAGGGCTCGTACAGGCCCCTTTTTTGCAGAGACGTGATGCTGCGAAGCGGCTTGAGCTCCGTCGGCGGAAAGGCGGGGATGAAGTCGCGCTCATAGGCAAAGCGCAGTTCAGAATCGTTCGGGAGCCGCAGGATCATGGGGTAAGCTCCTTCGTCATGATGAGCGCGTCCTCACGCGGGTGCTCATAGTAGTTTTTCCGCCGGCCGACCTCTCGGAAGCCGCGGCTTCCGTAGAGTGCGATCGCGTCGTAATTCGAGGCCCGGACCTCGAGCGTGAGAAACGCGAGGTGATTGCCCTCGGCGAAGTTCAAAAAGACCTGCAGCAGCTGCGAGGCGATGCCGCGCCTGCGCGCGTCCGGGTGGACGGCGATGTTTAAGATCGTGCCCTCGTCGAGGATCACCTGCAGCCCTGCATAGCCGACAACGGTGCCGGCCTCGTCGAGCGCGACGAGGTAGGCTGAGAGGGCGTTGTCGAGCTCCTCAGCGAACATCGCGCGGGACCAGGGGTTCGGAAAGCAGAGCCGCTCGAGCGCGGCGACCGCGTCCAGGTGCTCGCTCGTCATCGGGACGATCGAGATCTTTGCTTTTTGTGCCATGGTTCGTTATCCTTTCGCGTCCAGCCAGTTTTTACCGATGTGCGCCTCGGCGGTCAGCGGTACCGAAAGCGCGGCGACCCGTTCCATCTCTTCTTCGAGGATCGCCCGGCATTTTTCCGCTTCGCTCTCGGGGCACTCCACGATCAGCTCGTCGTGCACCTGCAGTACGAGTTGCCCGGAGAGCCCCTCGCGCTTCAGGCGGCTGCGCACGGCGATCATCGCAAGCTTGATGATATCGGCTGCGGTGCCCTGGATCGGCATGTTCAGCGCGACGCGCTCGCCGAAGGCGCGCAGATTGAAATTCGAGCTCTTGAGCTCCGGCAGCGCACGGCGGCGGTGATAGAGCGTTTCGACATAGCCCTGCGCCTTCGCCTCCTCCACGATCCGGTCCATATAGGCCCGTACGCCCGGGAAGGTCCTGAAATAGGCCTCCATGTACGCCTTCGCATCCGCGACGCTCACACCGATATCCTTTGAGAGCGAAAAGGCGGAGATGCCGTAGACGATGCCGAAGTTGACCGCCTTGGCACTGCGGCGCATCTCCGGCGTCACTTCCTCAGGCGCGATGTGAAAGACTTGCGCCGCGGTCGCGCGGTGGATATCGTAGCCAGAGCGGAAGGCCTCGCACATGGCCTGATCGCCCGAGATGTGCGCAAGGAGCCGGAGCTCGATCTGCGAATAGTCGGCGTCGACGTAGACGTTCCCGGGCGAGGGCAGGAACATGCGCCGGATCTCGCTGCCCAATTCTGTGCGCGTGGGGATGTTCTGCAGATTCGGCTCGGTCGAGCTCAGACGGCCGGTCGCCGTCGCGGTCATCTGAAAGCTCGTGTGGATGCGGCCGTCGGACGCGATGTGGGGCAGAAGCCCGTCGGCGTAGGTGCTCTTGAGCTTTGTGAGCTGCCGGTAGTCGAGGATCTTTCCGACGAGCGGGCTCTCATAGCGCAGCGACTCGAGCACCTCGGCGTTCGTCGACCAGCCGGTCTTCGTCTTCTTGCCGTGCGGGAGCTTGAGCGTATCGAACAGCAGCTCGCCGAGCTGCTTCGGGGAGTTGATGTTGAACGTCTGCCCGGCGAGCGTGAAGATCTCGTTTTCCAGCGCCGCGATGTCCGTGCCGAGCGATGCGCCGAAGGCCGCGAGCGCCTCCGGGTCGACGAGGCAGCCGCGGCGCTCCATCTCGTAGAGCACCGTGCACAGCGGCAGCTCGATCTGCTTCAGAAGCGCCGTCATCTGCTGCTCTTCAAGAAGCGGGGCAAGTATTTCAGTGAGCTTCAGGACCGCGCAGGCGCGCGCGGCAGCGTCGTCCGTTGGGAGCTCCCGGCCGCAGTAGGCGGCATGGAGTCGGGGGAGATCGTATTTGCCGCTTGCAGCGTCCAAAAGCCATGCGGCAAGCTCGGTATCGAAGGTAAAGGCGGCATCTGCGTCATAGTCTTCGGGCAGCAGGGATGAAAAGATGTGCAGAAAGGCCTTGAGGCCGTGCACGCTCTTTTTGATATCGGGCGCAAGCAGCATGCGCAAAAGCGCCTCAAATGACCCGGAAAAGCCCTCTTTTGTAAGCTCAGCTGTGCAAAGCTGTTCACCTTCACGCCAGGCAAGCGCGATCCCGTCCGGTCCGCTTCCGTACAGGGCGACCTGTGCGGCGGATCTCAGACGCGCCAGAAGCGCCATGCCCTCGGCAACGCCTGCGGCGCCAACGCGCACAAAGGACTCCTCCGGCGTTTCGGCAGTCGCAGCGTTTTTTTCTTCGCCCGGCCGCAGGCCCCAGCGCTCGATGAGCCGCAGGAACTCCAGACGCACGAAGAGGGGATAGGCCGCGTCGGTCGGCGCCTTTCTCATGTTGCCTTCGGGCGCAAAATCAAGCGGCGCGTCGGTCACGATCGTTGCGAGCCAGTAGGAGTGGCGGGCACTCTCCTCGCCTTCGGTGAGTTTTTTAAGCGCGCCGGGCTTGATCGCAACGCCGTCCGGAAGTGCGCGGTAGAGTGCGTCGATCGAGGGGATCTGGTGCAGCAGCTCAAGCGCGGTCTTCTCGCCGATGCCCGGGACGCCGGGGATATTGTCGCTGCTGTCGCCCATGAGCGCCTTCAGGTCGATCATGTGGATCGGATCGAAGCCGTATTTCTCGCGGAAGGCCTCCTCGGTCATATCGCGGGTCGTCGTTTTGCCCATACGGGTCGAGACGAGCTTCACCCGCGTATGCGGCGTGATGAGCTGCAGCGCGTCCTTGTCGCCGGTCACGAGCACACAGTCCCAGCCCGCGGCCTCGCATTTGCGTGAGATCGTGCCGAGCAGGTCGTCGGCCTCCCAGCCCTCTAACTCATAGCGCGGGATCGAGAGCGCGTCGAGCACCTCCTTAAGGACCGGCATCTGCTCGGCGAGCTCCTCGGGCATGCCCTTGCGGGTCGCTTTGTACGTTTCGTCGTTCACATGCCGGAAGGTCGGCGCGTGGACATCGAAGCAGACACAGAGGGCGTCCGGCTGCTCCTCGTTCAAAAGGCGTTCCAGTGTGGATAGAAAGCCGAAGATCGCGTTCGTATTGAGCCCGTCCTTCGTCGTGAGCGGGCGGATGCCGAAAAACGCGCGGTTCACAAGGCTGTTGCCGTCAAGCGCAAGAAGCTTCATAGGCGTTTCTCCTTTTGCTGTGGATGTTCGCAATACCTGCATTATACTCAAAGAAAAGCTGCATTGCAAGCTTGAACAGAGCCGTCAAATCGGTTATACTACTGCTAATAAATCGTTAACGTCAGGGAGGGAGCATGCGGCCATGGTTTTTCAGAAGAAACGCAAAATGGAACAGCCCGAGCCGAAGCTCTTTCGCCGGGATACGCGGGAGCGCCGCATCTCGGCGGCGATCTATATCGCTTTTATCGTGCTCTCGATCCTTGCGCAGCTCTTCGCGATCTTCGTGTTCAGCTTTTTCCTGCGCGGGCGCGCCGGCATATTGTACACCTGCCTCTCCTTTGTCGGCATCGCGCTGGCCGCGCTCGTCTACCAGCGGGACGGCAGCCCGTCGTATAAGCTCGTGTGGATGTGCGTGCTTCTGGTCTTCCCGGTCGCAGGGCTTTTGCTCTACTGGCTCTGGGGCGGCAGAAAGCAGGCCAAGCACCTGGACCTCAAGCCTCTGCCCGAGGAGCGTGAGCGCGAGAGCCTGCGCATGAAGAGCGCGAACAGTCTTTCGTCTCTGCGGCGCAAAAGCCCGGAGTGGGGGCGGCTCGCCGCGTATCTCGGCAATGCCGGCTTCCCGCTCGACGACGGGACCGATGTCGAATATTTCGCCGAGGGCGCGGACTACCTCGCAGATCTCATCGCGCACGTCGAGCGTGCCGAGAGCTATGTCTTTCTGGAATTCTATATCTTCGCCGAAGGCGAGATCTTCGAACGCCTTGCGAAGGCTTTGGAAGAGAAGGCAAAGAGCGGGGTGGAGGTGCTTTTGATCTACGATGCCTTCGGGAGCCTCTCACGCATGCATGAGGAAACGATGGAGTCGCTCCGGGCCTCGGGCGTTGAGACCGCGGCGTTCAACCCCGCGCACCGCTATGTCAACCGCATCGACTACAACTACCGGGATCACCGGAAGATCGCGGTGATCGACGGGCACTGGGCCTACACCGGCGGCATCAACATCGGTGATGAGTACGCGAACCTCGACCACCCCTTCGGCACGCACTGGAAGGACGCGGGCATCCGCCTGACCGGACCCGCCGTGTGGCGCTTTGCCCGGGAGTTCATGCGTCTTTGGAAGATGCTCGGACATGCGCTTGCAAACGACGAGGAATTCTACCGCTCTCGGCTTCCGGAGCCCACGGGCGTCTCCGGCTGGTGTCAGCCGGTCTTCGACGGACCCTATAATAACCCCGAGAACCCGATCGAGGATACCTACCTGCAGATGATCGCGACCGCGCGGCGGATGCTCTATATCACGACGCCCTATTACGCGGTCGAGGATCATATGCAGCGCGCGCTCTGCCGCGCCGCCCGCTCCGGCGTCGATGTGCGCCTTCTGATCCCTGAGGTCCCCGACCACCGGCTCGTGTATCTGGCCGCCGAGAGCTACTGGGGCGAGCTTTTGAAAAACGGCGTGAAGATCTACCGCTACTCACCCGGCTTCTGCCACGCGAAAACCGTGCTCGTCGACCGCGAGTGCGCGCTCGTGGGCAGCACGAATATGGATTACCGGACCTTCCAGCTGCACTTTGAGTGCGCGTGCGTCATGTACTATACGCCGGCGATCGAGCAGCTTTTGGAGGATCTGGATCACTGCTTTGAAAAGTCGGAGCCGCTTTCGCTCGAGGACTGGGAGAAACGGCCCTGGTATCGCCGGGCCTTCTCGATCCTGCTCAGACTCTTCTCGGTATGGCTGTGAACAAAAAACATGCACGCGAGCCCCCTTGGGAACCGAAGTTCCCAAGGGGGCTCTTTTCGCGCTGTCACTGCGGAGGGAACGGCGTCAGAAGCCAAAGTTCGCGATCATCTGTGCGAACTCGTCGCTCGCGGCAAAGAGCGCGTAGATGTTCTGGCGCGTCTGGTCGATCGCGTCGGCTTCGCTGCGGCCGGTCTCGAAGGCCGCGTCGTAGGCGATCTCGGCCGCGGTGTTCTGCGCGAGCGCGGAGACCCAGTTCTCAAGGCCGGCGGCGTCGGGCTCGCGGTCGAGCATCATGCGGTAGAGCATCGCGATGAAGTCTTCGTCGCTCCGCGCCATCGCCTTGGACTCATCCGAGAAGACGAAGCCGAAGGCAACGCGCTCGGGGTCGAGGTCCTGCGTTAAAAGGTGCGCGCACCACTCGTTCAGGCCCGCCTCGTCGGCCTCGCGGGAGAGCGCGAAGGTATAGCAGCGCTGCACGAAGCGAGTGATGTTGCTGTTCTCGTCGCGTTCGGAGAGCGCGATGTGTCCGGCGGTGAGTCCGTACGTCTCGCAGATCGCCGCGAATTCCGGACTCTCCACGAACTCGGAGACGAGCTTCGTCGTGGAGTAGCCGTCGTCCAAAAGCGCCGTCCAGTTCTCAAGGCCGGCGGCGTCCGGCTCACGGGAGAGCATCGCCTCGTAGCAAAGACGCACGGTCTCACTGTTCGGCAGCGCCTGATCCTTATATTCCTCGGACCTGAAGAACTCCGCGATGATCTCGCCGGCGGACGTGCCGCCCGAGAGCGCCTCGGTCCAGTGCGCGACGCCCGCCTCGTCGCCCGTGCGCCCGAGGATCGTCTCGTACGCGCGCTCGACATAATCGGAAGCGCCGCTGCCGCCGCCGACGGTCTCCGCCGCACTGAAGTCGCCGCCGAGCGCCGTTCCGGCGTAGCTCGTGACGTCTCCGGAGACGATCAGCGTGAGTTTTCCGCCGAAGAGCGTGCCGGCGTTGGGCACGAGGCGGACCGTCTTCGTATAGGTCCGCACGCTCTCGCCCGCGATGTTCGCGCCCGTGTGTCCCTGCGTGACCGGCTCCAGGGTGAAGTCGTCGATCAGCCGTTGTTCGTCCGCGAGGATGAAGCTCTCGTCGCTCAGAACGCTGCCGTTCTCCCAGACGCCGTCGCGCATATACTTGCTGAAGGTCACCTCGATCCCCTCGGGCGCGAAGGTGACGGATTCGACGGTCGGGGCAGAGGCGTCGACGAGCGGGATGTTCACGTCGAGCTGCGGCGGAAGGACCGGCAGGAAGCGCACGGGCTCATCGCCGATGGACCTTGTCACCGTGGCCGCACGGTCGTTCCGGCTGCTGCCGCTCGGATAACCGTCGGCACCGGCTGTCACGAACCACTCGCCCTCGGGCACATCCCAGCGGTAGAAGCCGCTCTCGTCGGTGACGAGCGGATTCGGCTGGCCGAGATAGTACGTGTCGTCGTGCTGCAGCATGACGCCGCCTGCCTCGTCGTACTTCCAGAGCGTCACGACCGCGCCCTCCACCGGGTTTTCAAGCACAGCCTCGTACACGATGCCGGAGGGGTCGTGTACCGGAGTCGACTCCGCCGTCGGCTGCGGCTCGGTCTGCGGCTGGTAGGAGCTGTCGAAGGGATCGTTGAAGACGTTCTCATCGACGTCGTAGATCGGGAAGCCCGTCTCGTTGTTGTAGTCCTTGTTGTGCTGCTCGTTCTCCTTCATGCGGCCTTTGCGCTGGGAGTCGGAGGCCTTGTAGCTGTCCACCTCGTGCAGCAGCCGCTCGACCGCCTCCTTGACTTCAGCGTTGTTCGTGTCGTTCGCCGCCTTTAAATAGGCGCTGTAGAGATCGATGCAGAACGAGGCCTCGGCGCCGATCGGCCCGCCGAAGAGGCCGATGAGTCCGGAGGCGCCGGTGAGCTGCTCGGTCACGTTGTCGGTAAAGGCGTTCTGCACGCCGGCCATCTCGATCGCGTACTCCACGTCGCCGAGCTTCTCCAGAAGCGCCTTGGTCTCCCGCTTGCCGTCGGCGGCGCGGGAGGCGTAGGCGGGGTTGCTCTCGAGCCTCGCGTAATACGCGTAGTTGTCGAGCAGCTGCTTGCGCAGCCCGCCAATGTCGCCGAATTTCGTCTCGCTGCCCTGCGGCACCTGGCCGGCGATCCAGGAGACGCCGGTGACGATGCTCTCCTCCACGGTGAGCTTATACTCGCCCTGGACGAAGTACTGGCCGCCGACCTTGACGATCTGCCGTTCATCGCCGGCTTTCACGATCGTCTTGAGATTCTTCGAGGCGCCGACCCACTTGGCTCCGAGGTACCCGCATCCGCTGAGCGCGGCGCCGGCATAGGTGCTGCTCTGCACTTTGTCGAGCTTGACGCCCCAGCTCATGCCGCCTGTGCGGTTCGCCGCCATGAGCATCGCGGCTGCGTCGTCGGAAGAGAGCGAGCCGACGTCGGTGTAGCGGAAGGGCGGTGTGGTCGCGTTCGGGATCTGGTTGGCCGCGAGATGGATTGGCGAGGTCGCTTTCGGCGCGATCATCGCCGTCTGGTTGCGCATCCATTTGCCCTCTTTGACAGAGTAGATGTACACGACCTTCAGCGACGAACCGATCATCTCGCCGGTCGTGCGGCTGAACATGTCGGGGTTCGGCTCCGTCGTGTCGACGCCGCCGAGCGCGTGGACGGTGCGCATGAGCGAGCTGGGTCTTCCGTATTTGTCATAATAGAACTGACCGACGAAGTAGAGATACTGATAGTCGTCGTAAGCGGCGGAGGAGGCCTGGTAGCCGCTCGAGCGGAGCTCCTCGATGCGCCACTTGACGCCGTCCTTCGTCCAGGTGGGCTGGTCGACCCAGGTGCGCGTCTCCATCGTCAGGCCGCTCTTGCCCTCAGCGGCCGCGGCCGTGCCGTTGATCGTGCTCACCTGCGTGACGCTGCCGTTCTCGTCGGAGAGCTCTCCCGCGAGCGCGGTATTGACCGTACGGGCGACGTTTTCCAGCACGCTGCTGAGGCTTTGTCCTCCGCTCATCAGGGAAGCGCCTTCCCCGGCCGGGGTCCAGCCGTTCGGATCCTCTTCGCTCCACTCCGGATAGCCGAGATCCCAGTCGGCATCGACCGTATCGGCATCCGTCACCGCGCCGTTTTCATAGCCGAGCAGTTCATAGAGCGCGGTCTGCGCCGTCGGCTCCACGATGTCCGCGCTGCCGTCGGCGTTGAAGAACGTATAGCTCTCATCGACGCTCACAAGCTCACCGCTGCCGTCTTTGAGCGTCACCTGCAGCTCGGCCGAAGGCTTTTGCGCCTCATAGATCACCTCAACGCCGGTAGGGTAGCGGCCGACCTCGCTGAATTCCCCGCTCTCCCATGTATCGCCGTTCTTTTCGGCCGTGAGCAGATACTCGCCGCGCGCGGTGAAGACACGGAAGAAGACCTTGCCTGTGAGCGTATCAGGGTCGCTGTCGCTCTCAGCGAGCGGGTTCGGCGCCGTGAGATCTGCGAGATACTGATCGTTCCGGATCTTCGCGCGGTAGCGGTATGTGGACGACGCGGTCGCCGTATAGGCGGTGGGCGCGCCGCTGATCGAGAGCGGATACTCCATGCTGCCGTTCCGCACGAGCAGGAGTTCCGTCAGCACGGGACCGGCGGGATCGTAGACGAGCTCTTTCTCGGCCGTGATGCGCTCGCCGCCCGCGTCCTGCTCGGCGCGGAGCGTGTGGTATGCGGCGGTACCGGCAAGGCTGGCCGTGCCGGAATAGCGTCCGGATCCGTCCGCCCTCGCGACGGCGATCAGAACGTCGTTGTCATAGAGCCGCACGTCCGTGTTTTTGACGCCGGTCCCGGAGAACGCGAAGCGCTCGGGCTCCGGGAGGGTCACGGTGTTTCCGTTCACGGTCTTCGTCGCCTCATGTGCGCCGATGCGCGCGGGGGCATAGAGCGCGATGCCGGGAAGAGCGCGCGTCGAGAGGGAGCCGAGAGCCGCGAATTCCGATCCGTAGGCCGCCGACAAAGACACGCTCTGGTTTGCGCCCGCGTTTTCCCGCTCGTAGAGATAGAGCGTGCACTCGAGCGGGAAGGACCAGTCCAGCTCCGGGTAACTGTCTTTGTAGACAGAGACGGAATAGCCCGCGCCGGAGGAGAGCCCGACCGTGCGGCCGTTGACCGTCATGGCCGCGAAGCAGCGGTTGTTGCTCAGATCGATCTGGAAGCCGCTGAAGCTCTTGTTCGCGCTTCCGTAGATCTCGCTCTCCAGAACGACATGGACCTGATAGAGGGATCCGGCAGCGGCGCTTGCGGGTCCGGTGATCCCGCCGACGACGGCAAGCGACGTATCCGGCGGCGTGAGGCCCGTGACGAACGTGGTCTCGCCCGGACGCACGGTAAAGTCCCCGTAGGACCCTTCCGGGCAGGAAGTGAACAGGTAGTCGGACGTAAGATAGACGGTGTAGGTCCCCGCCGGCAAAGAGCAGCTCGCCGTGCCGGTCTGCGGACAGGAGACGCTGCCTCCGTCCCTGCGCAGCAGCACACGGAAGCCCTTGCCTTCGATCCCGCTCCAGTCGAGCGTTCCGAAGCGTGCGGGCTGAAGCGTCACCGAGGCGCGCCCGCCCTCAAATACGGCTTCGGCGCGCACCTCTTCGGTCGTTTCCGAAGTCATGATGAGCGTATAGCGCGTCCCGTCGGAGAGATCGGCTTCGGCAGGGAGGGGGATCGAAAAGCGCGTGCCTGAGGTGAAGGAGGTCAGCGCGACGGTGCGGCTGTCTTTTATGACGGTAAAGCGAGGATCGATCACGCTCTGTCCATCCGCGATGACGGCGCTGATCTGCCCGGAGCGCGTGAGCGCGATCGAAGCAGACGCGCCGGGGGCGGCCGAGAGGCTCTTTTCCGCATAGCCGTCGGCCCAGGCTCTCAGCGTTACGTCCCGGCCTTCATAGAGCCCGGAGATCATGAACGCACCGAGCGCGTCGGTCACGGCATTGACGGAGTACGCACTGCCGTTGACGGTCTGGCTCGCGATCACCGAGGCGCCGGGGAGGGCCGCGCTTCCGTCGGTCACGGTCCCTGAGACCGCGGCGGTTTGGATGAGGGCAGGATAGTCGACGGTGATCGTTTTTGCCGCGCTGTCTGCCGCAAGAGAAACGCCCTCGCGGTCATAAGCGCTGAGCACCGCGTCCGCGGCGAAGTCGCTCTCGGAGCGCGCGGTGAGGGCGGAGCTGTCCGCGAGATAAAAACAGCGGACGTAGCTGCCGTCTTCGAATCTGGAACTGGGGCGGAGCGCTGTTCCGGCTTTATAAAGCGTGGTATAGATCCGATCCGCCGCGGCGTCCCGCGCGCCGCCGAGCGTGGTGACGAGGGTGTAGCCGCTGAGCGTGTCGCCCGGCGCCGGCGCCGGCGTCAGAGTGATCAGATTCCCGGCGCCGTCGCCGCTGCCGGCATATTCGGCATAGGGATGCCAGATGCCCGCGGCGTCCCGCGCCTCGAGCGTGACAGAGAAGGGATCGCCGCGTTCGATGCCGAGCTCCGAAAAGCCGACGTTCTCACAGGTGACGCCGCTCTGCTCCACATCGAGCGCGTGCGAGACCGAAAGACGCAGATCCAGATCCCGGATGCTCTCATAGTTCTCGATCCAGACGCTCAGGCCGCCTGCGTCGGACAGGGAGATGCTGGCATACGCTTCGGACATCGTATAGCTCACAAGACTTGATCCCCAGGCGTCGGA
>CAMNAE010000016.1 GCA_946530565.1 uncultured Oscillibacter sp. | reverse complement strand
TGACATAGTCGTCGGCGCCGAAGCCGGGGGCGGTGTGCACGCAGCCGGTACCGGAGTCCACGGTGACATAGTCCGCGTTCATCAGAAGCGAGGTCTTGTCGAGGAAGGGGTGCTTCGCGAGCATGCGCTCGAAGAAGGAGCCGGGGTGCTTTTCGAGGATCTCGTACTCGGTGAAGCCGCCCTTTTCCATGACCGACGGCGCGAGCGCCTCGGCCATGATGTAAACTTCACCGTTCGGGGCCTTGACGAGCACGTAGTCGACGTCGGCGTTGAGCGTGATGCCGAGGTTGCCGGGCAGCGTCCAGATCGTCGTCGTCCAGATCACGAAGAAGAGCTTGCTCTTGTCGTAGCCCGGGAGCTTGCCGAGGTCGTCTGCCATCGGGAACTTCACATAGACCGTGACGACCGGGTCGTCCTGATACTCGATCTCGGCCTCAGCGAGAGCGGTCTCGTCGTGCGGGCACCAGTACACGGGCTTTAAGCCCTTGTAGATGTAGCCGCGCTCATACATCTTGCCGAAGACCTTGACCTCCTCGGCCTCGAAGCTCGGGTTCATCGTGAGATAGGGGTGCTCCCAGTCGCCGATGACGCCCATGCGCTCAAAGCCCTCGCGCTGCACGTCGACATAGTGCTGCGCGAAGTCGTGGCAGGCGGAGCGGAAGTCCGCGACGCTCATGGCCTTGCGGTTGAGCTTGTTCTGCTTGATGATCGCGGACTCGATCGGCATACCGTGGTTGTCCCAGCCGGGGATGTAGGGGGTGTAGCGGCCGCGCATCGCATAGGAGCGGACAATAAAGTCCTTGACCGCCTTGTTGAGCGCGTGGCCCATGTGGAGCCCGCCGTTGGAGAACGGAGGCCCGTCGTGCAGAGAGAAGCGGGGCTTGCCCTCATTCTTCTTTAAAAGCTCGTGGTAGACGTCCATCTCCTGCCAGTTTTTGAGCATGCCGGGCTCGCGCTTGGCAAGGCCCGCGCGCATCGGAAATTCGGTCTTCGGCAGGTTGATCGTCTTATTGTAATCCATCGTGTTCATCTCCTTGGTTTGGCTAAAAAGAGACTGTGCAGTGCTCTTTCTCTCCCCGGCGGGGAGGAGCCGCCTGCAGGCGGCAGGTGAAGGAGTGCTGTAAAACAGATCGTCTCTCCCTCATCCGGCGCTGCGCGCCACCTTCCCCCGCTGGGGGAAGGAATGGCAGTCGCCTGTTCATTCCGGCCTGATCCGGAACATGGATCGCCGCTGCTTATTTCGCGCGCTCGCCGGCGTCCTGCTTGGCGCGGATCTCCTTCATCGCGTCCTTGTGCGAGAGGTTCACGCGGCCCTTCTCGTCGATGTCGGTGACCTTGACCCACATCATGTCGCCGACGCGGCAGGCGTCCTCGACCTTTTCGATGCGGTGATCGGCGAGCTTGGAGATGTGGACGAGGCCGTCCTTGCCGGGGGCCAGCTCCACAAAGGCGCCGAAGGTCATGAGGCGGACGACGCGGCCGTAGTAGAGCGCGCCGACCTCGGGCACGAAGACGATGTCGTCGATGCACTTCTTCGCGGCGTCGCAGCTCGCGGAGTCGACGGCCGCGATGAAGATGGAGCCGTCGTCGTTGATGTCGATCTTGGCGCCGGTGTCGGCCACGATCTTCTGGATCACGCTGCCGCCCTTGCCGATGACCTCGCGGATCTTGTCGGGATCGATGTGCATCGTGATCATCTTGGGCGCGTAGCGGCTGACCTCCTTGCGCGGCTCAGCGATGCAGGGGAGCATGATCTCGTCGAGGATCGCACAGCGGCCGTCGTAGGTGATGTCGAGCGCGGAGCGGATGATCTCCATCGTCAGGCCGTCGTTCTTGAGGTCCATCTGGATCGCGGTGATGCCCTTCTTGGTGCCGGCCACCTTGAAGTCCATCTCGCCGTGGAAGTCCTCGACGCCCTGGATGTCGATGAAGGTGGTGAAGCCGCCGTCGTCATCCTGAATGAGGCCGCAGGAGATGCCCGCGACGGGCGCCTTGATCGGCACGCCGGCGTCCATGAGCGCGAGCGTGGAGCCGCAGATCGAACCCTGGGAGGTGGAGCCGTTGGAGGAGAGGACCTCGCTCACGACACGGATCGCGTAGGGGAACTCCTCAACCGAGGGAATCACCGGCAGCAGCGCGCGCTCGGCGAGAGCGCCGTGGCCGATCTCGCGGCGGCCCGGGGAGCGGGCGGCCTTCGCCTCGCCGACGGAGTAGCCGGGGAAGTTGTAGTGATGCATGTAGCGCTTCTCGGTCTCCTCCCAGATCGTGTCGAGCTTCTGGTTGGCCGAGAGCATATCGAGCGTGGCGACCGAGAGCACCTGGGTCTGGCCGCGGGTGAAGAGACCGGAGCCATGCACGCGGGGCAGCACGCCGACCTCGGCCGCGAGGGGCCGGATCTCGTTTTTGGCGCGGCCGTCGACGCGGTGGCCCTCGAGCAGCCAGGCCTTGACGATCTTCTTCTGGAACTTATAGGTGATCTCGTCGAGATACTGATCCATATCCGGATGCGTCTCGAGGAAGAGCTCGTGCCAGTGCTCGATGAGCGCGTTCCAGCGCTGCTCGCGGACGTTCTTGTCGTCGGTGTCCATGGCGGCCTTCGCCTCGTCCATCGTGGATGCGACAATCTGGTCGAAGAGCTCCTGATCAAAGGACGCGTGCTCATAGCTGAACTTGGGCTTGCCGATCTCGGCGACCATCTGGTTGATGAGCTCGACCTGGCGGTGATTCTCCTCGTGCGCCATGCGGATGGCCTCGAACATGACGTCGTTCGGGACCTCGTTCGCGCCGGCCTCGATCATGACGACCTTCTCGCCCGTGGAGACGACGGTCACGTCGAGATCAGAGACCTTGCGCTGCTCGCTATTCGGGTTGAAGATGAGCTTGCCGTCGACGAGGCCGACCTTGACCGCGCCGATGGGGCCGTTCCAGGGGATGTCGGAGATCGCGAGAGCGGCGGAGGTGCCGATGAGCGCCGCGATCTCGGGAGAGCAGTCATGGTCGACGCTCATGACCGTCGCCATGACGGAGACATCGTTGCGGAAGTCGGAGGGGAAGAGCGGGCGGATCGGACGGTCGATCACGCGGGACGTCAGAATGCCCTTTTCGCCGGGACGGCCCTCGCGGCGGTTGAAGGAGCCGGGGATGCGGCCGACGGAGTAGAGCTTTTCCTCAAAGTCGACGGAGAGGGGGAAGAAATCGACGCCGTCGCGCGGGCGGGGCGCCGCGGTGACGCAGACCAGCACGCGGGTATCGCCGTAGCCGACCATAACGGCGGCGTTGGCGAGTTCGGCGAGCTTCCCGACTTCGAGCGTGAGGGGACGGCCGGCGAGGGTCATCTCGTACTTGCGGTAGTTCGGGAACTGGCGCTTGGTGATGATGGTAGACATGAAAACGCTCCTTTAAAATATAGTTTTTTCTTTCTTGTGCGGGAGCGGCTTTTCGTATTTGAAACTGCGCCCGCGTCCGGCGCTCGGACACATCTCAGGCACACTTTCAAACACAAAAAGCTCCGCTCGCCGCTCCGGGTCCGGTTTCCTGCAGCTTCTTTCGCGGGAAGAAAACGGGGCGGCGGTTGTCCGCCGCCCCGTGGCCGTTGCTAAGATTACGTAAGATTACGGATCACTTACGGATATTCAGCTTGGCGATCAGAGCACGATAGCGCTCGATGTCCTTCTTCTGGAGGTAGTCCAGCAGGGAGCGGCGCTTACCGACCATCTTGAGCAGGCCGCGGTTGGAGTGCTTGTCCTGCGGGTTCTTCTGCATGTGGGCAGTCAGGGTGTTGATGCGCTCGGTGAGGATCGCGATCTGGACCTCGGGCGAGCCGGTGTCGTTCTCGTGGGTGCGGTTGGCCTCGATGACGGCCGCTTTCTGTTCTTTGCGAAGCATGGGGTATTTCCACCTTTCAAAAATTGTTGCACCGCGGTACTGCGCCGGGGGTGAAGGTGTCGCCCAAAGGCATAGCACCGGGAATACCGCAACAATATATCACAAGAGTGCGTGCCTGTAAAGGAATTTTCGCGAAAAAATCGCAAAAAAATGCACGAAAACCACTTGACAATACAGGGCATCCGGACTATAATCCCAATAAACCTATGTGAGAGGTTGGTTTAAATGAAGCTGATTGGTTCTTTTCGATGTCGCCCCTGATATTGCCCCTCCGGCCGCGAGCCCCTGCTTCGCATTGATCCTTTCAAAACAATCATAACAAAAAATAATTAATAATAAAAAAAGGAGATAAACTACCATGTCCAACATCTACACCAGCATCGACCAGCTGATCGGCCGCACTCCGCTCATCGAGCTCACCCACCTCGAAGCCGCCGAGCAGCTCGAGGCCCGGATCCTCGCAAAGCTCGAATACTTCAACCCCGCCGGCAGCGTCAAGGATCGCGTGGCGAAGGCCATGATCGACGACGCCGAGGCGCGCGGCGTCCTGAAGCCCGGCGCCGTCATCATCGAGCCGACCAGCGGCAATACCGGCATCGGCCTTGCGTCCGTCGCGGCCGCGCGCGGCTACCGCATCATCATCGTGATGCCCGAGACGATGAGCATGGAGCGCCGCCTGCTGATGAAGGCCTACGGCGCGGAGCTCGTGCTGACCGACGGCAGCAAGGGCATGAAGGGCGCGATCGCAAAAGCCGACGAGCTCGCCCGCGAGATCCCGAACAGCTTCATCCCGGGGCAGTTCATCAACCCCGCGAACCCCGCCGTCCACAAGGCGACCACCGGCCCCGAGATCTGGGCGGACACCGACGGCAAGGTCGATATCTTCGTCTCCGGCGTCGGCACCGGCGGCACGGTCACGGGCGTGGGCGCGTACCTGAAGTCCCAGAAGCCGGACGTGAAGATCGTGGCGGTCGAGCCGGCCTCCTCGCCGGTTTTGAGCAAGGGCATCGCCGGCGCGCACAAGATCCAGGGCATCGGCGCAGGCTTTGTGCCCGACGTGCTGGATACCGGCGTCTACGATGAGATCATTGCGGTCGAAAACGACGACGCCTTCGCCGCGGGCAAGCGCATCGGAAAGCTCGAGGGCTTCCTCGTCGGCATCTCCTCCGGCGCGGCCGTCACCGCCGCCGTGCAGCTTGCCAAGCGCCCCGAGAACAAGGGCAAAACGATCGTCGCCCTCCTCCCCGACACCGGCGAGCGCTATCTCTCCACCGCGCTGTTCGCAGACTGATCGCGCGATCACTCGTTTCGCAAATACGAGCCCCGGAGCGGAGTCCCCAAACAGGGTCCCCGCTCCGGGGGTTTTTTTTGTCTTCTGCACACAGATTCCGCTTCGGCGCTTTGATAAACCGTGCCGTCACCCCATCATTTCGATGATATTGATGGAAGGCGGAAGCGCGTTGACCTTCACACTCGAGACTTTCTTGATCTTGACCCAGTTGGTCATCATCTGAGTCGCCAGATACTCGGGCGTAAACGAAAAATCGTGCATCTCCCAATACTTGATAAACGCGAGATAGGTGTCCGTCGTAATGTAATTGTAAAGGTCGACATTCATATTCGGGCACTCTTCGGTCAGTTCGATCGAGAGGACCCGCTGGAAGACCCTGCAGATCTTGCGGCACATGGAATCCATCGAATAGCCCGGCAGCATGTTGTGGATCAAATAATAATAGAGCTCTTTCCGCTCCGCAACATGGCGAAAGAGCGAGAGCCCGGGCAGAAAAACATCGGACTCAAAGGTCATCGTGGCGTCATCGGGTATGGGCGCGCAGACCGCGTTGACGAAATTGACCGCCTCCTCATCGATGATCTTGGCGACCATATCGTATTTGTCCTGATAATACGAATAGAAGGTCGGGCGGCTGTAGCCCGCCAGCTCAATGATGTCAGACACGAAGATCGTGTCGAATGTTTTTTCGCGCATCAGATGCAAAAACGCGTTCAGAAAAGCGGTTTTCGTCCGCGCGCTGCTCTTGTTGCTCTTATTGCCCTCAAATGTCGCCATGATTTTCGTTCCCTCCAAAGCCATCCTCACCTGCATGGAAAGGTTTCTGCAGCCATGCCTCAGTCTACCGGGAAGCGCAGCGGTCCGCGCCCCGGCAAATGTGTTCTAAATGACGAAACGATTATTTGTCAGTTTATCAAATTTGTGTAAAAAGGTCAATCTTCACTTTTGCCTCCGGCGTGGCTTCGCGCATGCGGTATTCGCCGCTTTTTTGTAAAAATATAATAAATCAAAACTTACAGTTTCTCCGCTTTTGTTAAGTTCACAACAAAAGCAGTCATATTGAAAGTTGCAAATAACGCTTAAAATTCATATGATTCCATAAGAAAAAAGGCACAAATAATGCCGTTTTTTGAATTGGCGCTGCTCTCGTGGCAGCGCGTCTGAATCAGCGGACAGGAGGAAACAAAATGAGCTATCCCAAAGAAAAACTGCTGGAGATGTATCGCTCTCTCCTGGGCGATCGCATTCTGGAAGAGCGTCTGATCGAGCTCTATGCCCAGGGCTGGGTCCCGGGACACATCCACAGCGGCGTCGGCGAAGAAGCAAGCTACACCGGGGTCCTGGCGACCCGCAGGGAGGGCGACTGCTACAAATTCACGCACCGCAACGTCAGTGCGTACAGCGACGTCGGCGTCAGCTATCGCCACATCTTCTGCGAGATCCTCGGCCGTATGGGCGGCAACTCCGAGGGCAAGGGCGGCATCAACCACATTGCCGACAAGGACAAGGGCGTGATCGGTATGGCCGGTGCGCTCGGCTGCGACATCGCGATCGCCACCGGCGTCAGCTATGCGCTGAAGCTCCAGAGCAGCGGCAATATGGTCTACTGCTTTCTCGGAGACGGGACGACCAGCCGCGGACCGGTGCATGAAGCGATGAACTGGGCAGGCGTCTGGAAGCTCCCGATCCTTTATATCGTCAACAACAACGAGTTCTCCATCTCCACCCATGTCAGCGAGGGCTGCAGCATCCCCAACCCCGGCGCCGGCCGCGCGGCGGGATACGGAATGCCGGCAAAGCTCGTTGACGCCACGGATGTGCTTGAGGTCTACGATGCGGCAAAGGAGCTGAGCGACTATGTGCGCTCCGGAAACGGTCCCGCCGTGCTCGAAACAAAGGGCTATCGCTGGCGCGGCCACTTCGAGGGCGATCAGGCCCGTTACCGTGACGCCGCCGTTGCGAACGAATGGCACAAGAGGGACTGCGTGAAGAATCTCGAGAGCTATCTGAAAGAAAAGGACCTTCTGAGCGACGCGGAGATCGAAGCCATCCGGGAAGAGACGAAGGCTGCGATCGAAGACGGCATCGCCTTTGCGGAAAAGGCCGAACAGCCCAAGCTCAGCGCCATTTACGACAACATTTTCGCGGAACCCTACGAAAACTGACCGTGAGGAGGATCAGATCATGCTGGTAACATACGCACAGGCAATCAACGCCGCCATGAAAGAAGAAATGCGGCGCGACGACAAAATGGTCATCTTCGGCGAAGACGTCGCGCAGCACGGCGGCATCTTCGGCGTGACTCGCGGCCTTTGGGATGAGTTCGGGAGCGACCGCGTCAAGAACACGCCCGTCTCCGAAAACGCCATCGCCGCCGTCGGCGTCGGCGCGGCAGTGTTTGGGCTCCGCCCCTGCATCGAATTCATGTATTCCGACTTTATGCTCGTCGCATACAACGAGATTTTCCAGAGCGTCTCCAAGTGGCGGTATCTCCACGGCCCGCAGTATTCCGTTCCTCTGGTCATTCGCAGCGCGGCAGGCTCTGCGTTCGGCGCCGGAGCCGAGCATTCCAACTGCGTCGAGTCGCTGTTCCTGCACTCTCCGGGTCTTACGATGATCACCCCCTCCACCGCCTATGACGCCAAGGGCCTGCTCAAGAGCGCGATCCGCAGCAACAACCCGGTGCTCTTCTTCGAGCAGAAGCAGCTCTATCAGGTAAAAGAAGAGATCCCCGACGACGAGTATCTGATCCCGATCGGCGTCGCCGACATCAAGCGTCCCGGCAAGGACGTCACGATCATCGCCGTCGGCCTCATGGTCAGGCGCGCGCTGGAAGCGGCCGAAAAGCTCGCTGCCGAGGGCATCGACGCCGAAGTCATCGACCCCCGGACGATCGCCCCGCTCGACAGGGAGACCCTGTTCGGATCGATCCGCAAGACGCATCGTGCGGTCATTGTGGAGGAATCCTCCAAGACGGGCGGTCTTGGCGCCGAGTGGGCGGCCATGATCCAGGAGGAGCTCTATGATTCCATGGACGCCCCCGTGCAACGCGTCGCCGCGCTGGATGTGCCTCTGCCCTACAACGTGGCCTACGAGGTCGCCGCGATCCCCGATGCAGACCGCATCATCTCCGCTGTCAAGACCCTGTTCTGATCGGCGCCACCTGTCCCGAAAGGAGGAAAGCAAGGCTGTGCCTTGCATGAACATATTATGAGTTATGCATTCAATATGCCGAAAGCCGGTCTCACCATGGTCGAGGGCACCGTGTCCCAGTGGCTGGTACCCGAGGGCTCCGAGGTCAAAAAGGGCGACTTCGTGCTCAGCTATGAAAACGAAAAGACCATGATCGACTGCGAGTGCCCCGAGAGCGGCATTATCCATCAGATCGCGAAGCCGGGCGACGTGGTCAAGGTCGGCGGGCCGCTGGCCGTCATCGCCGAATCCGCCGAGGAATATCAGTCCATCCTCTCCGGCAGCGCCTCCCCCGCCCCGGCAGCGGAGACGCCCGCCGCAAAAGACGCCGAGGCGGACGACGATTGTGTGCCCTTCAATATGCCGAAGGCAGGCCTCACCATGGTCGAAGGCACCGTCACGCAATGGCTTGTCTCCGAGGGCGACGAGGTCAAAAAGGGCGATCTGGTCCTGAATTATGAAAATGAAAAGACAACGATCGACTGCGAGTGCCCCGAGAGCGGCATCATCCATCTGATTGCGAAGCCGGGCGACGTGGTCAAGGTCGGCGAGCCTCTGGCGCTGATCGCCAGGACACAGGAACGCTATCAAAAGCTCCTCTCGGCGCCGGCAGCGGCGCGTTCCGAAGCGCCTGCCGCAGCGCCCGCCGCAGAGGCAGCGGCTGCTGCCGGTAGCGCTAAGGCGCCTGCCTCCGACGGCGAGTGGGTCGTCGCCTCGGGCCTTGCAAGAAACATGGCAAAAGCCCACGGGATCGATCTCAGCCGTCTCACCGGGTCCGGCCCCAACGGGCGCATCGTCTCCGATGACGTCACGGCCTATCTGGAAGCGCAAAAGAACGCGGCTCCCGCCAAAACCGCAGCTGCAGCAGCGGCGGCGCCCGTCAGCGCGGACGCCGACAAGCCCACGCTGATCCCGATGAACGCGCTGCGAAAGGCCATTGCCAACAACCTCAAGCACAGCATCACCACCATGGTGCAGGCTAGCAGCAGCACGGAGTTCGATGTGACCGATCTCTTTGCCCTCCGGCAGAAGCTCGTGGAGATCAAAGATCAGATCGGCTGGAAGATCACGATCAACGACCTTCTCGTCATGGCCACTGTAAAGACGCTGATGAAGCACCCGCTCCTCAACGCCACCTTCGACGGCGAGACGCTGACCTCTTACCCGCACGTCAACATCAATATCGCCGTTGCCTCCGAGGCCGGACTCGCGATCCCGGTGGTTCGGAACGCGGATACGATGACCCTTCTGGAGCTGAGCAAAGCGCTCCGGGACGTGGCCGTGCGTGCCCGCGACGGAAAGCTCCTGCCCGGTGAGCAGAGCGGCGGGTCGTTCACCGTCAGCAATGTGGGCATGTACCCGATCGATCACGGCGGCCCCATCGCGAACGCGCCGCAGGTCGGCCTGTTCGGCTTCGGCCGCCCGCGCGACCGTGTGGCGAAGGTCAACGGCGAGTTTGTCGAGCGCAAGATGATGCATGTGATGTTCACCTTCGACCACCGCGTCTTCGACGGGCTCGAGCAGGGCCGGGTCATGACCGATCTCCAGCTCTATCTGGAGCATCCCGAAACCATGCTGATTTGACGGAGCGCGCGCTATGAAGAATTATGATCTGATTATCATCGGCGGCGGACCGGGCGGCTATGTCGCCGCGATCCGGGCCGCGCAGCTCGGAATGAAGACCGTCGTGCTCGAAAAAGAGCACCTGGGCGGCACCTGCCTGAACGTCGGCTGCATCCCGACCAAGGCCATGTACCAGAGCGCCGAGGTCGCGCACGAGGTGCGCGCGGCAGCCCAATACGGCATCCGCGCCTCCGCGGAGGGCGTCGACTTCCCGGCGGTGATGGCGCGCAAGGACGGCGTCATCCGGCAGCTGGTGGGCGGAGTCACCGCCCTCCTGAAGAAAAACAGAGTCGACGTCGCTTTCGGCACGGTGGCGTTTCAGTCCCCGAAGATTCTGGTCAACCCGGCGACCGGCGAGGCCTACAGGGGAAAATACGTTCTGATCTGCACCGGATCCGAAAACGCGGTGCCGCCCCTGCCCGGCATCGACGGGAAGAACGTTGGCGGCAGCACGGAGCTGCTGGCGATGAAGGAGATGCCGGAGAGCATGGCGATCATCGGCGGCGGCGTGATCGGCTGTGAGTTCGCGCACATTCTCAATGCGCTGGGCTGCAAAATCACGGTCATCGAGATGCTCCCGAAGCTACTCTGCCCGATGGATCCCGACTGCGCGGAGTTTGTGGAACAGCAGTTCCGCAGCGACGGGATCGAGGTGCTGACCGGCACGAAGGTCCTGCGGATCGAAGACGGTGCGGACGGGAAAAAGAAGATCGTCTGTGAAAAGGACGGCGCTGAGCTCGTCTCCGAAGCGGCATGGGTCCTGGTCGCGACCGGTCGCCGCGCCTGCTCCGCCGCGCTGAAGCCTGAAAGGATCGGGCTCCGCACGGAAAAGGGCTTCATCCAGGTCAACGATCACATGGAGACCTCCGTTCCCGGCGTCTACGCCGCAGGCGATATCACCGGAAAGAGCCTTCTTGCGCACGCGGCGTCGGAGGGCGGCGTGATCGCGGTCGAAAACATGAACGGCGCCGACCGGCGCGCAAACTTCGCGAACGTCCCCAAGGTCATCTTCGTCGGTCCGGAGGCAGCCTCCGCGGGCCTTACCGAGCAGGAGGCGGCCGAGGCGGGTTACGACTCCGTCGTCGGGCGCTTCAACCTCGCCGGGAACGGCAAGTCCATTGCGATGGGTAAGGCAAACGGCTTTGTCAAGGTCGTCTCCGAAAAGAAATACCACCGGATCCTGGGCATCCACATGGTCGGCCCCGCCGCCTCCGAGCTGGTGACGCTGTTCACGCAGCTTCTGGATATGGAAGCGGTCCTTGAGGATGTGGAGACCAGCATCTATCCCCATCCCGCCGTCTCGGAGGCTGTCCGCGAGGCCTGCCTCGACGCGCTGGGAAGAGCCATTCACAAGTGATCCACGGAGGTGAGCATATGGTAAGTGCAAAGGGAAGCTTTAAAAACATTTACGCCGTCAAGATCCACCCAAACGAAGACCTTCTTGAGGAGCTGACACGCTTTTGCAAAGAACGGCACATCACGCACGGCGCCATTTTGACCGGACTCGGGAGCCTGAAGCAGGTGAGCTTCTTCGATCCTGCCGAGATCCCCGGAAAGCCCGGCCAGTATGCCTACCAGAATCCGATCGAGTGGAAGGACGTTACGGAGCTGGTCGGCATCTCCGGCATCATCTGCGAGGATGAGCAGGGCGAGCCCTCGCTCCATGTTCACTACACGCTCGCCGACAAGACCGGCGCGACCTTCTCCGGGCACGTCAACACCGGCAATCTCGTGTTCGCTACGGTGGATATGATCATCGGCGAGATCGAAGGGATCTTCATGGGCAGAGAGATCGATCCCACCTTCCATCTGCCCCTGTTCTGCCCGAAGCAGCTGTGACGGGAGGCAAAAACGACCATGACTCTTCTTGAACAGTATCGCTCGAAGCTGAGAACGCCGGATGAGGCGGTCAAATGTATCAAAAGCGGCGACTGGGTCGACTACACCACCTGCCTCGGCTTCCCGATCCTTCTGGACGCGGCGCTGGCGAAACGAAAGGATGAGCTGACGGACGTCAAGATCCGCGGCAACCTGATCTTCGGGCCGATCCAGACCGTAGAGTGCGACCCCGAACGGGAGCATTTCATCTATAACAGCTGGCACTGCTCCGGCTACGAACGCAAGCTCTGCGACAAGGGGCTGTGCAATTACATCCCCATGATCTTCCGCAGCGTGGTGCCCTACTACCGCCACTTCCTCACGGTCAACGTCGCCATGATCTGCGTCACGCCGATGGATGCGCACGGGTATTTCAATCTCTCCAGCAGCACCGGCGTCGCAAAGGGCATCCTTGAAAAGGCGGATATCGTGATCCTTGAGATCAACGAGCATCTGCCGAAAATCTACGGCGGCTTTGATGAGAGCATCCACATCTCAGACGTGGACTACATCGTAGAGGGCGAGCACCCGCCGCTGCCGCAGTTCCCTGTCGCCAAGCCGACCGAAGCGGACATCCGGATCGCGGAGAACATCCTGCCCTATATCAAAAACGGCGCCACGATCCAGCTCGGCATCGGCGGCATGCCCAATGTCATCGGCAAGATGCTGGCGCAGTCTGATCTGAAGGATCTGGGCATGCACACGGAGCTCTGTTCCGACGCCTATGTCGACCTCTACGAGGCCGGCAAGCTGACGAACCGCTGCAAAAACATCAACCGCGGAAAGGGCATTACCGGCATCGCATTCGGATCGCAGAAGCTGTACGACTGGATCAGCGAGAATCCGGGCGTGGTCGCCTGCCCGCTGGAGTACGTGAACGCGCCTGAGACGATCGCGCAGATGGACAACATGATCTCCATCAACAGCTGCATCTCCGCCGACCTCTACGGACAGGTCTGCGCGGAGTCCACCGAAACGCGCCACATCAGCGGCACCGGCGGGCAGCTGGACTATCTGACCGGCGCGGCGATGTCCCACGGCGGCAAGGCGTTTATCGCCATGACCTCGACTTTTAAAGACAGCGAGGGCGTCGTGCACTCACGGATCCGCCCGATCTTCCACGGCGACATCGTTACAGATCCCCGTTCGCAGGCCTACTACATCGTTACGGAGTACGGCCTTGTGAACCTGGTCGGTCGCACCACCTGGGAGCGGGCAGAGCTGCTGATCAGCATTGCGCACCCCGATTACCGCGAGGAGCTGATCCGGGATGCGGAAGAGCTTGGCATCTGGCGCAGATCCAACAAACGGTGAATGCGCTGAAAGTATGCAGATATTGAACTGAAAGGAGCGTGTATAATGGCTGTTCTCGGTTTTATCGGCATGGGTGTGATGGGCCTCCCCATGGCGCTCAATGTCGTGAAAAAGAGCGGCTGCACGGTAAAGGGCTACGATGTTGTGCCAAAACAGCTGAACGCCTTTGCAGAGGTGGGCGGCGTCGCCGTGGAGGATGTCAATGAGATCTACGAGAGCTGTGACATCATCTTCCAGATGCTGCCCACACACGAGACGATCCGCAACTCCGTGGAGCAGGCGGTGAGGCTCGGAAAGCCCGGCAACATCGTCGTGGATCTCTCGTCAACCGCGCCGGACATCGTTCTGGAGCTCAGCGCGCTCGCGAAGAGCGCCGGGATGGAACTGGTGGACGCGCCGGTCAGCGGCGGAAATCCCATGGCGATCGCCGAAACCCTCGCCAGCATGGCA
>CAMNAE010000015.1 GCA_946530565.1 uncultured Oscillibacter sp. | reverse complement strand
AGCAGGTGCTCGACCACATGCGCGAGCGGCTGAGCGACTATCAGGAGATGTACGGCGACCTGTACAACCTCGAGGCCACCCCGGCCGAGTCCACCTCCTACCGCTTCGCCAAGCACGACAAGGCGCAGTACCCCGACATCATCACGGCGAACGACAGCGGCACTCCCTATTACACGAACTCCAGTCACCTGCCCGTGGGCTATACCGAGGACATCTTCTCCGCCCTCGACATCCAGGACGAGCTGCAGACGCTCTACACCTCCGGCACCGTCTTCCACGCGTTTTTGGGCGAGAAGCTGCCTGACTGGCAGGCGGCCGCCGCGCTCGTGAAGAAGATCGCCGAGAACTACAAGCTCCCCTATTATACGCTCTCCCCGACCTATTCCGTATGCAAAAACCACGGCTATCTCAGCGGTGAGGTGCCCGTGTGCCCGCACTGCGGCGAGAAGACCGAGGTCTACAGCCGCATCACAGGCTATTACCGCCCGGTGCAGAACTGGAACGACGGCAAGGCTCAGGAGTTCCGCGACCGCCAGGTCTATGACCTGCATCACTCCGTGCTGCGGCACCATGGTCCGCTCACGGCCGAAGCGGTCGAGCCCGCGCCGGCTGAGAGCGCGGCGGCGCCCGCGGCCGCCGAAGAGACGCCGCTCCGGCTTTTCGCAACACGGACCTGCCCGAACTGCGCGCAGGCGGAAAAGCTGCTGCAGGCGGCCGGCATCCCCTACACAAAGCTTCTGGCTGAGGAAAACGCGGCTCTTGCCGGCGCGCTCGGGATCCGCCAGGCACCGACCCTCGTCGCGGGCACGGATGCCGCGCCCACCCGGATCGTCGGCCTCGGCGCCGTGCGGAAGTTCATCGCCGAGAGAGCGGGCTGATGCCATGGCGCACACAAGCGATATCCTGGTGATCGGCGGCGGCCCCGCCGGACTCACCGCTGCGCTCTACGCCGCGCGCGCGGGCAAACGCGTCACGCTGCTCGAAGCCGAGAGCTGCGGCGGACAGATCGTCTTTGCCCCGAAGGTCGAAAACTACCCGGGGCTCCCCGATGTCTCCGGCGCGGACTTCGCCGCGGCGCTTTGCGCGCAGGCGGAGCGCTTCGGCGCTGTGATCGAATACGGCACAGCGCTCTCGGTCGAACGGACGGCCGACGGCTTTGCCGTACAGAGCGATCTTGGCGGGCTGTTCCGCGCGCGTGCGCTGATCCTCGCCCCCGGCGCCGCCCACCGCACGCTCGGTCTTGCAGGCGAGGATGAACTCGTCGGCTGCGGCGTCTCCTACTGCGCGGTCTGCGACGGAGCCTTTTATGCCGGCACAGACGTCGCGGTGCTAGGCGGCGGCAACACGGCGCTCGGCGACGCGCTGTTCCTTTCGGGGTTGTGCCGCAGCGTCACGCTGATCCACCGGCGCAAGACCTTCCGCGGCGAGGCGGCGGCGCTCAGGCGCCTTGAGGAAAAGCCGAATGTAAAGATCCTCACCGAATGCGCTGTCGCAGAGCTTCTGCAGCAGGGCGGTGCGCTCTCGGGCGTCCGGGTGCGGGATCTTGCCTCCGGCACGGAGCAGGATCTGACTGTGAGCGGACTCTTTGTCGCAATCGGTCAGGTGCCGCGCACAGGCGCCTTTCGCACGCTCGTCGCACTCGATCCTGCCGGGTACATCGCGGCCGATGAGTCCTGCCGCACGAATGTGCCGGGTGTTTTCGCCGCCGGCGACTGCCGCACGAAGGGAGTCCGTCAGCTCACGACCGCGACCGGGGACGGCGCGGCCGCGGCATTGGCCGCCTGCGCGTATCTCGACACGTAAAGCACATCAACAGAACACCTGCCGCCTGGCACGAAGCCAGGCGGCAGGTGTTCTGTTTGATCTGATCTCCGTTACGCCCCGCCCAGGCGGAACCAGAGCTGTCCTGCGGTGAGCTCGGCCCAGCTGTACTGGCTCATATACTCGCCATGATAGGCGTTGAGCGCTTTCGGATCGCCCTTGAGGAGCTCGTAGTAATCACACGCGAGATCCTCTGCCCGGATCGCGGCCATGCCGCTCCTGCGGATCAGCAGGTCCTCTTTGCCGATCTTCCTGAGCGCCGAGCGCAGGTCGTTCACGAGGTTTCGAAGCTGATGCTTCGCCTTCTTCATGTCCGTCTCCTCCCAGAGCGCGCTGGCCGCCTCCTCGGCAGTGCAGGACGCGCCCCTCTTGTCCACAAGAAAGGCAAGCAGCTCCTTGGTCTTGCGCCGCTCAAAGAGCAGCGGCTGCCCCTGATAGAAGACCTCGAAGGGCCCGAAGCACTGGATATAGAGCCCGCTGTCACGGTTCTCAGTCGCCTCCGGCAGCTGCCTGAGCTCCTCGCGGATCGCAGCGGCATCGACGGGCTTCATAAGATAGCCGCCCGCATGGATGCGGAAGGCCTCGAGCGCGTAGTGGTCGTAGCCGGTGGCAAAGACGATGCGGCACTGCGGCGCGGCGTTTTTGATGCGCACCGCGAGCTCGATGCCGTTCATGCCCGGCATTTCAATGTCCGAAAAGACCACGTCCGGAAGCTTCTGCGGATCCTGAACGGCCGCAAGCACCCCGGCCGCGCTCGAAAAGTCGAGGATCTCGGCCCCCGGCGCCGCCTCGGCGATCGCGCTGTGCAGAAGCCGCAGCATCTTCGGCTCGTCGTCGATCGCGTAAATGCGCATGTCAAACGCCCCCTTTCGGAAGTATGATCACGGCTGAAGTGCCCTCGTCCGGCGCCGAACGGATCTCCAGGCGCCCGCCGGAAACGCGTGCGAGCCGCTCCCGCACGTTTTCAAGGCCGATGTGCGAGCGGCCGTCGCTCTTATTCTGCCGCTCCGGGTCAAAGCCCGGACCGTCATCCTTCACGGTGACGGTGAAGCAGTCCGGGTGTTCCGCGGTCGAGATCGTCACCGTCCCCCGGCCTGTGAGACTCCCGCGCACGCCGTGGCGCACCGCGTTTTCGGCCAGCGGCTGCAGCGTCAGTGTCGGGATGCGGAAGTCCGTGACCGGCAGGTCATAGCTTACGGAAAGCGCGTCCTCATAGCGCAGCTGCTCAAGCTCGAGATAGAGCCGCGTGTGCTCGAGCTCCTTTTCAAAGGGGATCGCCTTGCGCTCGGCGATCGAGTCCATATTGCCGCGCAGATAGCGCGCGAACTTTGCGACCATGCGCTCCGCCTCCTCCGGCTCCGTGCGGCACAGGCTCTGGATCGCGCCGAGCGTATTGTAGAGAAAATGCGGCTGGATCTGGCTGAGCATGATGTCTACGCGCAGATGCTCGTTTTCCTGCTCGCGCTGATAAAAGCGCTGCGTCTGGTCGCTGAGGAGGTACACGAACAAAATGAAGGCCGCGACCGTGGTTCCGAAGACGATCAGCTGCACGCCGTAGTACTGCATCTGCAGCAGCATCGCGCCCGTCGGGATCAGCAAAAAGGCCGCAAAAGCGCCTCTTTGCCGGTGGTTGAACAGCCCGAGCCGCTTTAAAAAGGCGATGAAATCGACCAGCATCAGCAGCACCGGCGGCACGAGCAGCAGCGGATACAGCGGCCCGCGCCGGTAGTTGTTCTCCGCTGAGATCGTATAGATGACATCGGTGAACTGCGTAAAGGTCAAAAGCGCCATATAGACGAACCAGAGCCCCAGCGCCAGTATAAACGCGGGCGTGCGCCGGTAGTTCTTTTCTCCGCTCGTGTAGAGCAGAAGATCCGTGAGCAGCAGCATCAAAAGCGACGAGGCAGTCGACTCAATGAAGATAAAGACACGCGTCACGATCGCCCAGGCGGCGCCTTCATAGCTCTCGACCATCATGCTGATGAAATTGCTGGCGACGTAGACGATCAGCACGCAGAAAAAGCCCGTGAAAAAGCGCCGCAGGCGTGGCTCCATGAGCCGGTTCATAAGCACCTGCACGAGGCTGAGCACGCCGAGCACGATGCCGCTGATGCTGATGACGATATTCAGAGGATTCATAAAGCGCTGCTCACCTCCGTGGTTTATGGCCAAGGACCAAGGGCCGAGGGCCAAGGGGTCATTGATCAAAAGATCAGGGATCTGATCCCCGGCGCGACTCTTTCTTTTGGATTCTATCATATAAAAAGCCGGGGTTCAAGGTTTGAGCCGCTCTCAGTCTTGTCTTTTCGCTGCAGCTCTGCTAAAATAACCGTATATTTCCCGCACTTATTTTTCAACATCCTCGACGTTTCCCCGTTCCCTTGGCGCTTGGCCCTTGGCACTCGGCCCTATTCCCTATTCCCTAATCCCTCATACAAGGAGTGATCGCCATGATCTCATCCCGTCTGCGTCTTGCCGCTCTTGCCGCCTCCCTCTGCCTGCTGCTCTGCGGCTGCGGCGGCAGCAAAACGAACACCGATCCGCCCGCCCCCGCGGCGCCTGCCGCCATCCCCGCGGTCAGCGCGCCATCTGCGCCGGAAACGCCGGAAGCGCCGGAGAGCGCCGATGCAGAAGCGTTTGATCCCTCCAGTGAAGAGGACATGATGCGCTTTCTCTCCGGGGAGTGGATCTTCCGCTCCGCCGAGGGTGACCGCGACTACGCAACGCTTAAGATCGCCGAGAACGGCGCCTGCCATTTCGAGCATCTCGACGGAAGCCGCGCCTTCGACGGACAGTTCAGCGTTTGGCCTCTGCGCGACGATGAGAGCGCGCTTTTGAGCTTTGATCTGAGCGCGGACGCTGTCCCCGAGGTCTCCGGCGCGATGGACGCCGGCTATTACCGCCCGGAGAACGGCGACAGCGTCAGCGGCGACTTCCACATCGCCCGCGGCGACGGCATGGACTATCTCTACCTCAGAATGATCGGCAACGGCACGACCTATCTCTCGGACGCGGTCCTGCAGGAGACCTTCTCCCCGGAGACGTACCTCACGACGAGCAGCGAGTGGCTGCTCGTGCGCCCGCATATCGATGGCTCTGTAAAACGGCTCGATCGCTGCGAGGACTTCTTCGCCTTCTGCTGGGGCCGGAACGAGAATGGCGAGCTGCTGCTGGAAAAGCTGCAGCCGGAGCAGTACGAGGATATCGATGAATTCACGAACCGCCGCCTGATCGCCGGGTACTTCACCGACACGCTCGGGCTCGATCTGTATACCTGCCCGGCCGCGCTGGAGCTCGATCTTTCACGTTTACAGTCTCGATCTGACTTTGAGCGCGCGCATCCGCTGCGGGTCTACGGCGTTGTGACAGACGATTCCGGCACCGTCACCGGTATCTCCGAGCTCCCCGCGCTTGCCTACGGTGCCTGTGAGTTCGGCGAGCTCGACCCGGAATTCTCGTACGAAGGCGTGACCTTTATGTACAACGGATCGCCCTATGACCTCACAGACTACGAAGACAGCGGCGTCAACGCGATCACTGACGCCGTTCGGGTGGGGTCCTGGATCGTCGTCGAGGGTCACATCAACCCGCACATCGCCGCCTACTACTGCTTCAACATCGACTCCGGGGAATTTGAAAAGGTGCTCTACGGCGCAAATCTCACCTGGCGGAACAATGACCTCACGACCGCCGTCTACTCCGCCTTCAGCGAGATCTATGGCTGGAAGAGCGAACTCATCGGCTATGTTGAGGACGCGGAGATCATGTCTCTCGCCTTTTCCTCCGACGGCAGCGCGGTCGAGGCCGACTGCTGGCGCATCGAAGAGGGCAAAGAAGTCACGGTGCAGCGCTCCTTCGAACTCCCGCCCGCCGGGAGCGACGATCAGGCGATGTACCGCCTGATCGACTACTGGCGCCGCCCGACCGCGGAGCGCTGGAACACGTTCATGGCGCTTGCGCCCGAGGGCGCGAATCTCTTCGTGATCGAGAACCCGCCCTCGGAGTTTGAGCACTGGCTGTGGAACAAGATGGAACTCGATCCCGCAAGCGAGGACACGCTGATCGCCGCAGCGCTGCAGGACGGCACGATGCTCCGGATCGACGAGGGCGAGGTCCTCTTCGAAGACGACGGCCTCGGCTGGGAGAACGCCCGTGAAAACTATTCCGCGCCGCTTTCCCGCGGAGACTGGCTCGCCTTCAAGGTCACGATCCCCGAGGGCATCCCGAGCCGCTGCTTAAGCGCCGAGAGCGCGGAGGGCACGAGCCGCTTCCTGATCGGCACGATCTCGGGTGAGTGGCCGCAGTGCAGCACGTTCGTCTCCGCCGGTGAGACCCGCTGATCAGTCTTAAAACGCATAAAAAGCCTCCGGAGCCGCCTTTCGGCTCCGGAGGCTTTTTATTTATGGAAAGCTTTAAAGATGCTTGTGCCCGGTGTACATGCACAGGGCGAAGAAGATGCACGCGAGGATCGCGAAGCGCTTATGCCATTTCATAGGATCTGCACAGGATCAGCGATCAGCCGAAATAGCGCTTCAGAAGACCTGCGAAGGCCTTGCCATGGCGGGCCTCGTCACGGGCCATCTCGTGCACGGTGTCGTGGATCGCGTCGAGGTTCAGGGCCTTGGCGCGCTTGGCAAGGTCGGTCTTGCCGGCGGTCGCGCCGTTCTCGGCCTCAACACGCATCTCAAGGTTCTTCTTCGTGGAGTCGGTGACGACCTCGCCCAAAAGCTCCGCGAACTTCGCGGCATGCTCTGCCTCTTCAAAAGCGGCGGTCTTCCAGTACTCGCCGATCTCGGGATAGCCCTCGCGATAGGCGACGCGGCTCATGGCCAGATACATGCCGACCTCGCTGCACTCGCCGTTGAAGTTGGAGCGCAGATCCGCGAGGATGTCCTCGGGCGCGCCCTGCGCCACGCCGACCACATGCTCGGCCGCCCAGGTCATCTCGCCCTTCTGCTCATTGAACTTGCTCCCGGGCACGCCGCACTGGGGGCACTTCTCGGGCGGGGTCTCGCCTTCCCACACATAGCCGCACACGGAGCAGATCCACTTTTTCATATCGATAAACCTCCTTAAAAGTCGTTGGCTCCCGCAGATCGGGCGCCGGATTTGTTTGCTCTCACAGTATAGCACAGAGAATGTGGGTTATTCCAGACTAACCTTGTGCACTTTGCCTGTTTCTGCGCTCGACCCGCGGTAGAGTCCCGCGCGCCGCCCGCGGCCCTGCCGTTTGCTGTCAGCAATATGTAAAATCGCAACGTTTATTTTCGTGCAAAATCACGAAAGTTTACGCAAACGTTTACGGAACGTGAATTTTATGCAGAACTGTGCTATATTGGATAAAAGGGTCTGCGCACCAGGAGATAGAACCAGAGTGACCCTGAACTCAATATGTTTTGGAAGGATGCGGTTATCATGGCAATCAAAATTGGCATCAATGGCTTCGGTCGTATCGGCAGAGTGGCCCTTCGCAGCATGATCGAGCGGGGCAGCGCCACCTATCAGATCTGCGGCATCAATCTGCGCAACGCCGACCTTGACTATATGGTCTATCAGGTGCGCTACGACACGGTGTTCCGCACGTTTACGGGCATCGTCGATCACGACGGAAGCCATCTCATCATCAACGGCAAGCGCATTCGCGTGTACTCCGAGAGCGATCCCTCTCTGATCCCCTGGGACGACTGCGGCGCCGAGTATATCATCGAGTCCACCGGCGCCTTCAATACCACCGAAAAGGCGAGCGCGCACCTGAAGAACGGCGCGAAGAAGGTCGTGCTCTCCGCCCCCGCGAAGGACGACTGCACCCCGACCTTCGTCATGGGCGTCAACAACAAGCTCTACAAGCCTGATATGGACGTCGTCTCCAACGCCTCCTGCACCACCAACTGCCTGGCGCCGATGACCAAGGTCATCAACGACACCTTCGGCATCGAGCAGGCGCTCATGAGCACGATCCACGCCGCCACCGCCAAGCAGAAGGCCGTCGACTCCCGTGCCGGCCGCGACTGGCGCACCGGCCGCAGCGTCATGGGCAACATCATCCCCTCGACCACCGGCGCCGCCAAGGCCGTGGGTCTGGTCATTCCCGAGCTCAAGGGCAAGATGACCGGCATGAGCTTCCGCGTGCCCACGAACGACGTCTCCGTTGTCGACCTGACCGCGCGCCTGAAGAGCCCCGCCACCTACCACGACATCTGCATGGCGATGGAGAATGCCGCCGCGAACAGCATGAAGGGCATCATCTCCTGCACACGCGACCAGGTGGTCTCCTCCGACCTCACCGGCTTCTCCGAGACCTGCATCTTCGACGAGACCGCCGGCATCATGCTCGACGACAACTTCGTCAAGCTGATCGCCTGGTATGACAACGAGTGGGGCTACACCAACAAGCTCCTCGACCTCATCAAGCACATGTACGAGGTCGACCACGCCGCCGACTGAGCTTGCCCCTCAGCAGCCATTTAAGAACCGCAGCGCCGCTTCCCTGTCCGGGGAGCGGCGCTGTTTTGCTGTATGTCTTTCCGGGTCAAATCGTCTCCCGCCGCAAAAGCGGGAATGCGTGCAGCGCTGCCGCTGGGATCCGGCGCCCCGAAAAAAGAAAAACCCTCCCGAAATCCGGGAGGGTCGAAATGAGCGATCGCTGCTTATTTGCCGCGCTGGCCGAAGACGCGCAGGATGTCGCTGAAGGGGTCGTTGTCGTCGATCGGGAGCGGCGCGCCGTGCTCGCCGGTCTCGACGTGCATCGAGGGCTTATTCGTCTCGGCGGGATCGGTCTCCTTCTGCGTGTTGGGAATGACTCCGACCGGATCGGCCTTCTTTTCGGGTTTCTTCTCCGGCTCGGTCGGAGGCGTCGGGACCACCTGCTCAAAGCCGGTGGCGATGACGGTGATGCAGATCTCGTCGTCGAGATTCTCGTCGAAGTTCGCGCCGAAGATGACCTGCGCATCCTCGTGCACGGCCTGGCGCACGAGCTCGGCGGCCTGATCGACCTCGTCGAGGCCGATGTCCATGGAGCCGGTGACGTTGATGAGCACGCCGTGCGCGCCGGCGATGCTGGTTTCGAGCAGGGGGCTGGAGATCGCGAGGCGGGCGGCCTCCTCGGCCTTGCCCTTGCCGGCGGCGCGGCCGACGCCCATGTGGGCCATGCCCGCGTTCTGCATGACGGCGGTCACGTCGGCGAAGTCGAGGTTGATGACGCCGGTGACGCAGATGAGGTCGGAGATCGACTGCACAGCCTGACGAAGCACGTCGTCTGCGATGCCGAAGGCGTTGGAGAAGGTGATCTTCTGCTCGGTCACATACTTGAGCCGCTCATTGGGGATGATGACGAGGGAATCGACCTTCTCCTGCAGCTCCTTGATGCCGGCCTCGGCCGCGCGCATGCGGCGGGAGCCCTCGAAGCCGAAGGGCTTCGTGACGACGCCGATCGTCAATATGCCCTTTTCCTTGGCGATCTCGGCCACGATCGGAGCGGCGCCGGTGCCGGTGCCGCCGCCCATGCCGGCCGCGATGAAGACCATATCGGTGTTGTCGAGGATCGCGGAGATCGCGTTGCGGCTCTCCTCGGCGGCCTTGCGGCCGACATCGGGATTCGCGCCCGCGCCGCGGCCGCCGGTCAGCTTCTCGCCGATCTGGATGCGGTAGCTGGCCTTGGACTGGTTCAGCACCTGCTTGTCGGTGTTGATCGCCACGAACTCCACGCCCCGGGTGCCCGTGTTCACCATGCGGTTCACCACGTTGTTGCCCGCGCCGCCGACGCCGATGACCTTGATATTGACGACGGTATCCTGTTCTACTTCTAATCCGAATGCCATATGCGCTCCTCCTGCCCTGTAAAACGCCCCTGAGAGCGTAAAATAATCTTATAAAGCACTATATATTGTATGATAGTTCATTCACCGCGTCAAGATAAAAGTTTTGCTTTTTTCTTGATTTTTGGCGGTTTTTTACTGTGTCGTCTGGATAAAGTGGATGCGTCCGGAATCGGAGCGCATATCGAAGATGCCGGTCATGTTGTCCTGGATCGCGCCGGTGCCGAGCGCCGCGAGGTACGAGCGGATGAGGCGGTCGTAATCGGCCCCGTAGGGCATGCGCAGCACAAAGCGGCCCGCAATGTGGACATCGATGTACGAGAGATCCGCGAGCGAGAGCTCTTCGACCTGCTCCAAAAGCTCATGCGCGCCGAGCGCGCCCATCAGGCTCACAAGACTCTCCTGCATGCTGGCAAACTCGGTGGCGAGCATGAGCCGCGTGCCGACCGAGGGTGCGAGCAGCTCCACGCCCGTGAGCGCGCCGAACTTCTTCGCGTCCTCCTGCGGGCGCTGCTCGAGGATCTTGCCCTGCGGGCTGATGATCCAGCAGAAGCCGTCCTGCACGGCGGCGAGCGAGCCGCGGCTCTCGGTCACGTCGATCACGACGGTATCCGGCAGGCGCCGGTAGATGCGCACCTCCTGCACATAGGGGAGTGAGGAGATGATCGCGCGCTGTGCGCGGAACTTGTTGAAGAGAAACAGATTTCGTCCCGGCTCGATCGCGGCGGCCTCGAGGACCTCGTCCTCAGAGTAGAGGTCGGCGCCGTTGACCTCGATCGTGGAGATGCGGAAAAAGAGTGTGAGCGCCCCGAAGACCGCAGCGGCGACGACCACAACGAACAGCGCCTGCCGCAGCCAGGTAAAATGATGCTCACGCCGCCGATAGCTGCGCGCTCTTGCCATGGTCATCACCTCCTTCGTGCTTCACCTCTGAAGCTGCGCTTCAGAGGTGAGATTTCTCGCGCTTATCGCGCTCCGCTTCCTTCGGAGGCGGAGCTTGGTCGGCGCGAGGGGCTTGCTTTGCTTCCGTCGTTTTGAAAACTCCGTTTTCAAAACGAGATCGCTCGCGCTTATCGCGCTCCGCTTCCTTTGGAGGCGGAGCTTGGTCGGCGCGAGGGGCTCGCTTTGCTCGCCCTTCCGGTATCTTTGCCACAGCGAAGCCGCGGCAAAGATGATCGATTGCGGCGCTTGCGCGCCGGTTTTATTATTCCGTGTCGGTCAGCTCGTGCAGGACCTTCATGATCCGCTCCGAGGCGTCGCGCACGCCGATCCCGGCCATCGCGCGCTCCATCTTCTCGCGGCGGCCGACCTGGTGCAGTATCGACGCCGCCGCCTCATAGAGCGCGTCCCCCGTGGCGTTTTTCTCCTCGAGTACGAGCGCGCCGCCGATGGCCGCAAGGGCGTCGGCGTTTTTCTTCTGGTGGTCATTCGTCACATAGGGTGAGGGCACGATCAGCGCCGCGACGCCGAGCGCCGTGAGCTCACTGATCGTCGAGGCGCCGGCCCGGCAGATCACGAGATCCGCCGCACGCATGACCCGCGGCATATCGTAGATGTAGTCCAAAAGCCACAGGTCCGGGTGCTGCTCCGGATCGGCGTCGCCGTCGATAAGCGCCCGGAGCATGCCCGGATAGCTCGCGTGGCCCGCGCCGTGGACGTGGACGAAGGGCTGACCCGCGTGCGCCTCGCGGATAAGCATCTGCTCCATGCTGCGGTTCATGCCCGAAGCGCCGAGGGAGCCCCAGAACGAGACGACGAGCGGCTTCTCCTCGGGGATGCCGAGTGAGGCGCGTGCCTCGGCCTTTGTCATGTTGAAAAAGCCCTCGCGCACAGGTGTGCCGGTGACGACCACCTTGTCTTTGTGCCTGTAGTGTGCCCGGCAGGCCTCAAAGCCTACCATCAGCCGGTCGGCCTCGTTTTCGAGCATGCGCGTCGTGAGCCCGGGCACGATGTTCGACTCGTGCACAGCCGTCGGGATCTTCAGGGACGCGGCAGCCGAGACCGCGGAATAGCTCGCGTAGCCGCCGGTGCCGACAACGATCTGCGGTTTGAACTCGCGCAGGAGCTTTTTCGCCTCGCGCGGGCCGCGCACGACGTTGACGGCGGAGACGAGATTGTGCCGCAGCTCCTTCGGTGCGAGCGAGCGGTGGAAGTTGGAGCTGTGCACGCTTGCAAAGGGGTAGCCCGCATGCTCTATGAGCTCGCGCTCGAGCCCGCGCTCGGCGCCGATGAAGAGGAACTCCGCCTCCGGCGTCTCCTGCGCGATGCGCTCGGCGATCGCGATCGCCGGGTTCACGTGTCCGGCCGTGCCGCCGCAGGTGAACACGACCCTTGAAAGCTTCTTTGTCATATCGCCATCCCCCTCACGCATCGAGATCCGACGCGTCCTGCGGCGTCACCTCGCTTGCAAGGCGCGTCTGCCGCGAGACTGAGAGCACCACGCCCATCGAGGCAAGCTGGATGATGACCGCCGTGCCGCCGAAGCTGAAGAAGGGCAGCGAGATGCCGGTCGTGGGCAGAAGGCCCGTGACGACCGCGATGTTCAAAAAGATCTGCATCGCATAGAGCGTGATGATGCCCACCACGAGCAGCGAGCCGAAGCGATCGCGGGACTTGAGCGAGATGTAATAGCCCCGCAGGATCAGCGCCGCAAAGAGCAGCATGATGATCGCCGCGCCGATGAGCCCGAGCTCTTCGCAGACGACCGCGAAGATGAAGTCGTTGGACTCCTCGGGCAGGAACAGGAACTTCTGCCGCGAGCGGCCGAGACCCACGCCGAGGATGCCTCCGGAGCCCACGGTGATGAGGCTCTGGGCGAGCTGATAGCCGCGGCCCAGCGGATCGATCCAGGGATCGTGCCAGAGCTCAAGACGGCTCTGGTTATACTGGATGAGGCCTGAGAGAAACGCCAGCGCCACGCCTCCGGCAGCGGCAGCGGCGAGCCCGACCCATTTCCAGGCAAGGCCGCCGACCAGCAGCACCGCACCGCCGGCGACCCAGATCAGGATGAGGCCCGAAAGATGCGGCTCCTTGATCAAAAGGATCGACATCGCGCCGAGGATGGCCGCGTAGGGCAGCACGCCGTCGACAAAGGTCTTCATCTTGTCGCGCTTGCGGGCGACTGTTGCCGAGAAGTAGACGACGACGGCGAGCTTGGCAAGCTCCGAGGGCTGCCAGAGGAACGGGTAGCGCAGCCAGCGCGTCGCGTTGTTGCGCGTGGCGCCGAGCCCCGGCACGAGCACGAGCGCAAGAAACAAAAGACTCACCGCGATGCCGATGCCGCCGAGACGGCGGAGCCACTGGTAGTCAAAGCGCGAGATGATCAGCATCAGCGCCATGCCCGCGATCGCCTTGGGCAGCTGATCCCTGATGAAATAGAGCCCGTCGCCGTGCTCATAGATGCCGGAGGGGTAGCTGGCCGAAAAGAGCATCAGAAGCCCGATCGCCGTCAGCAGCAGCACGAGCAGCAAAAAGGGGATGTCGATGCCGTGCTTCGGCGCGGCGCGCTGGGCGAGGTCCTCGGCCCGCTGACGGGCGCGCTCCTCCTCACGCGCTTTTTGCCGCTCACGGCGGCGCGCCTCACGCTCGGAAGCACGGCGGGAGCGCTCTGCGTCGCGTGCGCGCGTGCGCGCAAGGCGTTCCTGCTCCCGCGCGCGCTCACGGGCTCGTCTCTGGCGCAGCTGTTCGCGCTCCGCGCTCGTGCGCGCGCTGCTGCCGCTGCGGCTTCTGCCCGCGCCTCCGCTGCGCCCAGTCGTGCGCCGCTCCGCCATGCTCTTCACCCCCGCTCTTCAAATCGTTGATATTCGATGGATGCTCAGTAATTGCGCCAGAAGACGCCGATGAAGGCGACAAGGCAGCCGATCGCCGTCACGGCCGAGAACACGAGCACAAGCTTCTTCTCGCTCCAGCCGCACAGCTCAAAGTGGTGGTGCAGGGGCGACATCTTAAAGAGCCGCTTGCCGTGCGTCAGCTTGAAATAGCCGACCTGCAATATCACCGAGAGCGTCTCGCAGACGTAGATGATGCCGACGGGGATCAGAATGACGGGCATATCGGTCGCAAAGGCGAGCCCCGCGACCGCGCCGCCCAGAAAGAGGCTCCCGGTATCGCCCATGAAGACCTTTGCCGGGTGGTGATTGTAAACGAGAAAGCCCGCGAGCGCCCCGACCATTGCCGCCGGGAAGAGCGGCAGTCCGCCGATGTTCCACATGAGCGACACGACCGCAAAGAAGACCATCACGACGAGCGTCACCGAGGCGGCCAGGCCGTCGATGCCGTCGGTCAGGTTGACC
>CAMNAE010000014.1 GCA_946530565.1 uncultured Oscillibacter sp. | reverse complement strand
CAGTTGCATTTTGACCGCCTTTATGGTATGATGAACGCAGAATTTGTGAAAAACTTCTCAAAGGCGGCGATTTCACATGCTTGGCCAGGTCCAGGAACAGCGGCAGCTGATGTCTGCCGCCATGCAGCAGTCCATGAAAATATTGCAGCTGCCTCTTCTGTCGCTGCAGGAATATCTCAACGAGCTCGCCACCGAGAACCCGATGCTCGACGTCGATGCCGCCTCCCTGCCCGCCGGCATCCAGGCCGAGCCCGCGCGGCCGGTCGAGGACAAGGTCTGGAAGGAAGAGATCGGCGACGACATCTTTGAGCGCCGCGTCAAGCGCCGGGCCGACAGCGCGGATATATCGGAATATGCCGACCTCGCTGCTCCGGGCGAGACGTTCACGCAGCAGCTCCACGATCAATTGAACTCCGACCGTTCGATCCCCAGGAAATACCTCCCGCTTGCGCATTTCATCGTCGAGAGCCTGAACGCGCGCGGGTATCTGGACGAATCGCTCGAGGAGATCGCCGATCTTACCGGCGCGCCGCTGTGCTGCGTGCAGCAGGCGCTCTATATCGTGCAGGACCTCACGCCGACGGGCGTCGGCGCGCGCTCTTTGCAGGAGTGCCTGGTGCTGCAGCTCGCGCAGAGCCATTCCTTCAACGCAGCGACGCTCAAGGTCGTCAACGAGTGCCTCCCGCTCCTCGCCAAAGACGATCTCGGCGCGATCGCCAAACGGCTCGGCGTCTCAAAGGCCGAGGCCAAACGCGCCTGCGACGCGGTGCGTGCGCTCAACCCGATCCCCTCCCGCGGCTACCCGGGCGGCGAGAGCACGGCCTTCACCGTGCCCGAGGCTGTCGTGCAGCACTCCGAGGACGGCTATGCGATCTCGTATAACCGCGCGGCGCTGCCGAAGGTCAGCGTGAACCCCGAATACGAGCAGATGATGAAGGAGAGCGAGGGCGAGGTACAGAGCTACCTGCGCGAAAACCACCAGAAGGCGCGCAGGCTCCTGCAGGATCTGGACTACCGCGAGGGCACGATCACCAAGGTCCTGCGCTATGTGCTCACCGCGCAGGACGCGTTTTTGAGCGGCCGCAGCGCTGGTCCCGCGCCGCTGACGCTGCAGGAGATCGCCGACGCGCTGGGGCTCCACCCGAGCACGATCAGCCGCGCGGTGAAGGATAAGACGATTTTATTCAACGGCAAAACGCTTCCGCTGCGCGAGCTCTTCTCGACCCCGGTCACCCAGGGCGGCGCGAGCCGCGGCATGGCCCTGCGGCAATTAAAGCGCCTGATCGATGCCGAGGATCCGCACAGCGCGCTTTCAGACGACGCGCTCGCCTCGGCCCTCAGGTCGCTCGGCATCAACGTGAGCCGCCGCACGGTCGCGGCCTACCGCCAGGAGCTCGAGATCCCCTCGGCCGCGGTGAGAAAACGCCGCGCCGCGGAGGGCGGGCAGTAAAGAGACATACAAACAACAGGCGGAGCGCCGGTCCCACGAACGGGATCGCGCTCCGCCTGTTGGTTTTTGTCATGCCGCCTTTAAGCCCCGCGGCTCAGAAGATAGACGCAGTACTGATTCATCGAGACGCCCTCTTCTTTGGCGCGGCGCGCAAGACGCGCGTGCAGGGATCTCGGAATGCGCAGCTTGAACTGACCGCTGTAGTCCTCGAGCTTTGCCGGCTCCGGGATCGGGACGCCGTCTTCCAGGCAGGCCGCGAGCCACTCGCGTTTGGCGTCCTCCAAAAGGCGCAGCCCCTCTTCCGCCGTCTCCGCCGTCGTCACGCAGCCGGGCAGCTCCGGGCAGGAGAGCGCAAAGCCACCCTCTTCCCTGTCGGCAATGATCTCCACCCGGTACGGGAGGGCCATGTAATAGCTCAAATCCTTGTCCATGTTCATCACTCCTCAAGATAAGCCCTGACCGCTTCGGCAACAAGCAGGATATAAGCCTTTTTAAGCGGCGTGTGCCGCGGGATCGTGATCGGCATGCAGCCGGGCTTGCGGAACGTATAATGACTGCTGCCGCCGCGGGGCTGCCGCGCGGTATATCCCATCTTCTCCAGCGCCCTGCAGAGATCCTCAAAGCGGAGATGCGCATCCTCGCGCAGGATCTGTTCAATCAGCTTCTCCCACTGGCTCACAGGCTCACATCCTCTCAGGTGTGATTATACTATGGTGTCGTATTTGGTGTCAAGTGTATCTTTGCATACAAAGATGCGGAACGCCGCCCGTTCCATCCGGGCGGCGTTCCAATTGAGATTTGGGCAACATCGTATGGACACAGAAGAACACTGCTTAAAAGCAAAGGCCATGACTCCACTTTTACAAGAACTTGATGGCAGAATTCGTTCCGGCGAAGAAGACGGTTGGCTTACGGCAGAAGATATTCGGGCTCAACTTTCATGTAAGGAAGATGCTTTCGGACGAGTTAGCTGTTCGCAGCGCATGACAGGCGATTGACGACACAGCAAACAGCCGGTCATGCTGCAACCAAATCATCCCGGAGCTGGCACAAATGACGTCATTTGTGTTGCAATTCTCTTTGGATCTGATATGCTAACAGCGAAGGAGGCGATCGCTTTGTCGACGACCAGTACTGTCCGCCTGGATGATGGCGTGCGGGAGGAAACCACTCGCATTGCCTCTGAGATGGGCCTCACATTTAACGCTGTGATGAACATCATGGCAAGAAAATTCAACGCAGAGAAGGGATTTCCGTTTCCTGTACGTCTTACGGCAGCGGAAAAGGCCGTGTATGATATGTCCTCGGATGAGTTTGAATCTGCATGCATCAAGGCTGTCGAAGGCAGGAATAACGAACCTGTGACGGACTATGTCACGCGCTTTGACCGCGCGACCGGAAGGGTCGTGAAGGAGTATGCAGACGGGCGGGTGGAATATGTCCTCGACTGATCCGGCGCGCCCCCGGCTGCTCGTATTTGCCGGGCCAAAGGGCTCTGGTAAGAGTACCGTGACAAAAGGGATCCCGATCATCGGGCTGTATGTCAATGCCGATGAGATCAAGCGGCAGTCAGACTGTTCGGATCTGGAAGCTGCTCAGGAAGCTGAGCTGATCCGGAACACGTTGCTGGAATCCCGTGCGGATTTCACATTTGAGACGGTTCTCTCAACAGGCAGGAATCTGGATCTGCTGCTGAGAGCAAAAGAAGCGGGATACCACATCACAGCCGTATTTGTATTAACAAACGATCCGGAAATCAATGTCGCCCGCGTGCGCGCAAGAGTGGCTGCCGGTGGGCATGATGTGCCTGAGGACAAAATCAGGAGCCGGTATGAAGGTTCACTGCGCAATCTCTCGCAGTTGGTTCGGATAGCGGATCTGACCAGGATCATCGACAACTCCGGAGACAGACCCGCGCTTATCTGTGAGGTTCAGGACAAAAAGGTTACGATATGGGAGACAGAGCTCTGGAAAAAGCAAGACATTCTCGCATTGCTTGCGAAGCAGGAATTGAGGAGGTCACCACGAGGGTGACCTCCTCTTTTGATGTTTCGGCCAAATAGCCGTCCCGGGCAGCAGAGTGAGTTTGCTCCCCTCAGAAGCCGAAGTTTTTCAGCATCAGCCCGAATTCCTCGCTTGCCGCGAAGAGCTTGTAGATCTCCTGCCGGCCCTGGTCGGTGCCGTAGGAGCGCTCATAGCTCTCGAGCGCACTGACCCAGTTTTTAAGGCCGTCGGCGTCGGCCAGGCGGTCGAGCATCAGGTTGTAGAGCATCTTCACGTAGAGCTCGCGCTCTTCCACGCGCCTTTGCGCCTCAGGGGAGAAGACAAAGCCGAAGGCCACGCGCTCGGGTGTCTGGTCCTGCGTCAGAAGATGCGCGCACCACTCGTTCAGGCCGTCCTCGTCGGCCTCGCGGCCGAGCGCCACGGCGTAGCAGCGCTGCACGAAGCGCGTGATGCTGCTGTTCTGATCGCGCGGCCCGAGCTCGATCGAGCCGGGGTTCAATCCGGCGGCGGCGCAGATCGCCGCGAATTCCTCGCTCGCGGTGAACTCAGACACCAGCTTCGTGGTCGAAAAGCCGTCGGCGAGCATGGCCGCCCAGTTGGCGGTCTCCGCCGCGTCCGGCTCACGGCCGAGCATCGCCTGGTAGCAGCGCTTCACGGTCTCCTCGTTGGAAAAGCCGCGGGAGGCGTACTCGTCGGAGCGGAAGAACTCGGCGATGATCTCGCCGGCGGAGGCGCCGTTTTCAAGCTCTTCCATCCAATGCAGCACGCCCGCGCCCTCGCCCTCGCGGCCGAGAATCACGCTGTAGGCGCGCCAGACGTAAGAGGCCGCATCGTCCGCGTTCATATCGGCATTGTAGTTGATCGCTGCGCCCTCGAGCGCCGTGTTCCCGGACTTGATCGTGATCGTCTTCCACTGCTCCTCGCTGCCGAGATAATCCACTACGGCGAGCCGCTCGCAGTTCAAAAAGGCGTCCTCTTCGATCGTCGTCACGCTCTCGGGGATCGTCACGATCGCAAGATAGGTGCAGTCGCGGAAGAAGCTGTCGGGGATGGACGTAAAGCCCACGGGGATCTCGGCGAAGGTGAGCTCCACGCAGCCTTCGAACATGCAGTCGCCGATGGTCGCGGGGACTCCTGCGAACTGCGCGGAATAGAGCTTGACGCAGTCCTTGAAGACCTTGCTGCCAAGATCGTTCACGCTCGCCGGGATCGTGATCTCCTCAAGCGCGCGGCAGCCGGCGAAGGCCCTGTCGTCGATGAAGGTCACGCCGTCTGAAAAATCAATGTCCGTGAGCTTGGTGCAGTCCGCGAACGCGTCCGCGCTGATGCGGTTCACGCTCGGGCGCAGCGTCACGGCTGTGAGCGACGTGCAGCCTTCAAAGGCGCAGCTCCCCACGCTGGTCACGCTGCCTTTGAACTCGACCTTTTTGATGGAGCCGGCAAAGCTCTTCCAGGGCGCGGGGGTCGACGCGGAGTAGTTGTCCATCCGCCCGCTGCCGGTGATCGTCAGCGTCCCCTTGGTGTCCAGCTCATACTTCGCGGCCCTGCCGCAGTCGCCCTTGGTGCCCGTGTCCGCGGCCAATGCGCCGGCGCACAAAAGCCCCGCCAACAGGAGCATCAAAAAAGAAGCGAGCATCCGTCTTCGTTTCATTCGGGATCCCTCCTTGCTTGTCTCCGGCTCAAGGCCGTTTTTCGCTGTTTTGATTATAGTCAATCATTCAAAAGCCGTCAAGCGCTCTGAGGCGCGTTTATGTACACTCTTTTTATCTTCGTCGTTTTTTGCCTTGACATTTCATAGGTTCCGGCTATAATAAACAACAGAGTGACGCTGACGGCGCCGCGAAGGGGCATACCACCTCGGGTATGGCTTTTCGCGGCGTCTTTTTTTTACAGCTTTCACGGTCATTCACAGGAGGTGCAGCAAATGGCAGTGATCAACGGCGAGCGGGTCTCTATTGTGCCGCAGAGTATCGCGGCATATTTAAAGAGTGCCGGCTACAATGAAAAGCGCGTGGCGGTCGAAAAGAACCTGCGCATCATCCCGCGCGGGAAGTGGACGGACGAGATGATCGGCGAGGACGACAGCATTGAGATATTGAATTTCGTCGGCGGCGGCTGAACGGGACTGCCTTTCCGGCGGATGCCGAAACCCTAAAGGCCCTTCGCGCCATTTCCCCTTTCAGGGGATCCAATCTAAAATGAGACAAAGGAGACAATACCATGGAAGATAAACTGATCCTCGGCGGACATGAATTTACGAGCCGCTTTATTCTCGGCTCCGGCAAGTATAACCTCAAGCTCATTCAGGCGGCGGTCGAGCAGGGCGGCGCCGAGATCATCACGCTGGCCCTGCGCAGGGCGAATACGCGCGAGAGCGAGAACATCCTCGATTTCATACCCAAAGGCGTGACGCTCCTGCCGAACACCTCGGGTGCCCGCAACGCAGACGAGGCCGTGCGCATCGCGCGCCTCTCCCGGGAGATGGGCTGCGGCGACTTCGTGAAGGTCGAGATCATGCACGACGCGAAGTATCTGCTCCCCGACAACTACGAGACCGTAAAGGCGACCGAGGTGCTCGCGAAGGAGGGCTTCATCGTCCTGCCCTATATGTATCCCGATCTGAACGTCGCGCGAGATCTGCAAAATGCCGGCGCGGCGGCCGTGATGCCGCTCGCTGCGCCGATCGGCAGCAACCAGGGCCTCGCGACGAAGGCCTTCATCCAGATCCTGATCGACGAGATCGACCTGCCGATCATCGTGGACGCCGGCATCGGCAAGCCCTCGCAGGCCTGCGAGGCGATGGAGATGGGCGCCGCCGCGATCATGGCGAACACCGCGATCGCGACCGCCGGCGACGTGCCCGCGATGGCGGCCGCCTTCCGCAAGGCGATCGAGGCCGGCCGCAGCGCGTACCTCACGGGCATGGGCCGTGTGCTCGCCCGCGGCGGCAGCGCCTCCGATCCCCTGACCGGCTTCCTGCGCTGAAAAGCGAGGTGTCACATGAGCGAAAAAAGCGAACAGCTCTACGAGGAAAATCAGGTCTATTATGTCGACAGCGATACCCTGCCGCCCCAGGCGCTCGCACGCAAGCACCGGCTCGAGCAGGATCCGTCGTCCCGTACTGACCACATGGCCTACATGCCCGGCATGGAGATCATCGACTCCGACGTAAAGGACAAGGTCGTCGCCGCGATGAACGACTTTGATTACAGCGTCTACACCGCCCGCGACGTCGAGCGCGCACTCTCGCACGAGCGCTGCTCGATTGAGGATTTCAAGGCCCTGCTCTCCCCCGCCGCCGCGCCCTTTTTAGAGCGCATGGCCCGCCGCGCGGAGCTTGAGACCCGCAACCACTTCGGCAACACCGTCTATATCTTCACGCCGATCTACATCGCCAACTACTGCCAGAACTACTGCATCTACTGCGGCTTCAACTGCTACAACAACATCCGCCGCAAGCGCCTTTCGTTCGAGGAGATCGAGCACGAGATGAAGGTCATCGCCGCGACCGGCATGGAGGAGATCCTGATGCTCACCGGCGAGAGCCGCACATATTCCGATATCGCCTACATCGGCGAGGCCGTGAAGATCGCACGGCGCTATTTCCGCAACATCGGCATCGAGATCTACCCCTGCAACACTGACGAATACCGCTATCTCCACGAGTGCGGCGTGGACTATGTGACGGTCTTCCAGGAGACCTACAACTCTGACAAGTACGAGACGCTCCACCTGCTCGGCCACAAGCGCGTTTGGCCCTACCGCTTCGACGCGCAGGAGCGCGCGCTCCGCGCCGGCATGCGCGGTGCGGGCTTCTCGGCGCTCCTCGGACTCGACGATTTCCGCAAGGACGCGTTTGCAAGCGCCCTGCATGTCTGGTACCTGAACCGGAAATACCCGCACGCGGAGCTGAGCCTCAGCTGCCCGCGCCTGCGGCCGATCATCAACAACGACCGGATCAACCCCCGCGATGTCGGCGAAAAGGAGCTCTGCCAGGTGCTCTGCGCCTATCGGATCTTCCTGCCGTATGTCGGCATCACGGTCTCGAGCCGCGAGAGCAAATCCTTCCGCGACGGCATCGCGAAGATCTGCGCGACGAAGGTCTCCGCCGGCGTCTCGACCGGCATCGGCGACCATGAGGAGAAATACGGCGGCGACGAGAGCGGCGACGCCGGTGACGAGCAGTTCGAGATCAGCGACAGCCGCAGCATCGGCGCGATGTACGCCGACATGGAGCGCGGTGGACTGCAGCCGGTGCTCAACGACTATATCTATGTCTGAGCCCGATTATTCCCGGCTGATCGCCGTGACCGAGCGGGCGCTCTGCCCCGCCGGGCTCATGAATCAACTTGCGCGCGTGTGTGCGCTCCGCCCCGAGAGCGTGATCCTGCGCGAAAAGGATCTTCCGGAGGCGGCTTATGTCGACTTGGCCGAAGAGGCCGCGGCTCTTTGCCGCAGCTTTTCCGTCCCTTTGTTCGTTCACAGCCGCCCGGAGCTCGCGCGCGCCCTTTCCTGCGGCGTCCACTTCTCTCTCCCCGGGCTCCGGGCGGCTGCGGATACTTTGTCAGGTCTTGCGGTGAGCGTCTCCTGCCACTGCCTTGCAGATGTGCTGGAAGCCGAGCAGCTCGGCGCCGCGCGCGCGATCCTCGGCAATATCTATGAGACCGACTGCAAGCCGGGGCTCCCCGGGCGCGGGCTCTCGCTCCTGCGGGAGTGCGCGGCGGCGGTGCGCATCCCGGTCTGGGCGATCGGCGGCGTGACGCCGGAGCGCCTGCCGGAGATCCTTGGCAGCGGCGCCGCGGGCGGCTGCATGCGCTCGTGGTTTATGAAGGTATAATATGAAGGTATAAAAGGTGTAAGGAGGCGTTTTCCATGGCCCTTTCCCCTGAGCGCTCCGCGCGTTTTGCGCGGCAGCTCGTGATCCCGGAGATCGGCGCGGCCGGGCAGGAGAAGCTCCAAAATAGCAGCGTCCTCATCATCGGCGCCGGCGGGCTCGGCTCTCCCGCAGCGCTCTATCTCGCCGCCGCCGGCGTCGGGACGCTCGGCATCGCCGACAGCGACGTCGTCGAGCTTTCGAACCTGCAGCGCCAGATCCTCCACGCGACGGATTCCCTCGGCCGAGCCAAGGTCGACTCCGCGTGCGCGCGCATCCGGAGCCTGGATCCGGACGTGCGCGTGATCCCGCACCGGCTCTTTGTCAGCGAAGAGAACATCGGCGCTTTGATCGCGCCCTATGATTTTATCATCGAGGCGACCGACAACTTTGAGGCAAAGTTCTTGATCAACGATGCCTGCGTCAAGGCGCAAAAGCCCTACTGCCACGGCGGCGTCATCCGCTTCGGCGGCCAGCTCATGACCTATGTGCCCGGAAGGGGCCCCTGCTATCGCTGCGTCTTCGGCGACGCTCCCGCCCCGGGCGATGTGCCCACGGCAAAGGAAGAAGGCGTCGTCGGTGCCGCGGCCGGGGTGATCGGCTCGCTGCAGGCGATGGAGGCCATCAAGTACCTGCTCGGCATTGGCTCTCTTTTAACGGGCACGCTCTTTTCGATCGACACGCTCACGATGCGTTCCCGGAGCGTTCCGCTTACCGCCCCCTGCTGTCCGCTGTGCACAAACGCCCGGCGCGCCGCGCCGTGAGCGGCAGGGCTTTCTCTTTGCATATTTTTTCAAAACCCGTTGTTTTTTTCGCGGGGATATGCTATGCTAACCATAGAAGATGCGGCAGAGCTGCCGCGAAGCTTCATTTTCAAGAACGGAGTGATTTCTTATGGTTCGAGTGATTATGGGCGTCAAGGGCTCCGGCAAGACCAAGCGTCTCATCGAGCTCATCAACAACGCTGCGAAGGACGAGCCCGGCAATGTGGTCTGCATCGAGTCCAACCGCAACATGACCTACGACATCCACTACAGCATTCGTCTGATCGACGCGCAGGAATACCACCTCCAGAGCTATGACCTGTACAAGGGCTTTATCTCCGGACTCCATGCCGGCAACTACGACATTACCCACATCTTCATCGACAACCTTCTCAAGACCCTGGGCAAGAGCGTTACCCACGAGACCGAAGAGTTCCTGAACTGGATGGACGCCTTCGGCGAGGCCAACAACGTGAAGTTCACCGTTACGATCAGCGCCGACGAGAGCACCGCTACCGAGGGCATCAAGAAGTATCTGTAATAGATCGCACATCTTCCGGGGAGCCTCGCTCCCCGGTTTTTTGTGTCCGAACACACCTTTCGAGCGCCCCTGAAGCGCCCCTTTCCGCCCAAAAAAGAGGACGAAAGATACAAAAAGCCCTCTCGCCCCCTTGCACTTTTGCGGGAAATTGGTTATACTTGAACTGTATGATATGGTTTGAAAACCGTAAAACACGGCCTGCACCTGATATGGCCACGAAACAGGCGGTATGATTATGAAAAAGATCGGCATCGTTGCAGACTCCCACTCCAGCATCTCGCAGGAGCTCGCCCGAGAGCTCGGCATCCGCGTGCTGCCCATGCCCTTTTATATCGACGGCAAATGCTATCACGAGGGTGTCGATCTGACCCGCGAGACCTTTTTCCAAGAGCTCGCCGCCGGGACGAAGCTCTCCACTTCCCAGGCCTCGCCCGAAGAGCTCTTCGGCATCTGGGATGAGGCGCTCGAAGAATACGAAAAGATCCTGTACATGCCCATCAGCAGCGGTCTGAGCGGCTCGGTGAACACGGCGAAGGTCCTGGCGGCTGAGGAAAAATACGCCGGGCGCGTGCTCGTGGTCGACAACGGCCGCGTCTCTACGCCGATGCACTGCACGATCCTCGACGCGCTCCAGATGATCGAAAAGGGCTGGACGGCCGAGCAGATCCGCGATACGCTCGAGGCGACGAGAAACGACGAGGTGATCTACCTCGCCGTGAACACGCTGCAGTATTTAAAGGCCGGCGGGCGCATCTCCGGCGCCACCGCCGCGGTCGGCACGCTTTTGAACATCAAGCCGGTTTTGAAGCTCGATACCGGCGTTCTGCGCGCGTGGAAGAACTGCCGCGGCATCAACGCGGCCAAGAAGCTCATGATCGAGACCGTGAAGAACGACCTTGCCACCCGCTTTAAAAAGAACTATGACAGCGGCCGCTTCTATCTGATGACCGCGACCAGCGCGACCCCCGAGGAAAATGCCGCCTGGATCGAAGAGGTCAAGGCCGCTTTCCCGGGTATGGACGTTTTGAGCGACTACCTGTCGCTTGGCGTCTGCTGCCACTCCGGCCCCGGGGCACTCGGCATCGGCGTCTCCGCCCAGCCGGATTTCTAAGCGTCCCTGCCTCCTCTGACAAAAGCGCACCGCCGAAGCTTCAGCGGTGCGCTTTTTTATTTCTCCCGGACGCGTTTTCCGGTCATGTGGTCGATCCTGAGCGCAAGCACCGCCACGCGGTTCCGGTTCCGCTCGATGTCGGCCTCCATGTCCTCGCTCGGCGGGAAGTACTTGCCGCCGAGCAGCCGGAGCGGCCGGAGCATATCGGCCATATCGGTATAGATCGTGACGGTGCCGAAGGCGATCACGCTTTTAAAGTGATACCACCAGCTGCCCTCTTCCTGAACACCGTCGGAGAGCACGCAGAACGAGGCCTTCGGGTCGGCTTTGAGCGCGTCGAGCTTGTGCCCCTCGATCGCGGAGTGGAAGTAGATCGTCTCGCTCTCCGGGTCATACACAAAATCGAGCGGCAGCGCGTAGGGGTAGCCGTTTTCACCCGCGACGGCGAGCACGCCGCGTTTGGCGGTCGTCAGAAGTGAGCGGCACTCATCGTCGGAGAGCTGCTGACCGAAGCGCCGCATGGCGCGAAATTCCTGTTTCATAGCGGAAAGGCCTCCTCTTCTTCATCGGCGATCTCGTCGAACATGTCGCCCTCTTCGATCTCATCCGGCTCTTCTTTGCCGTACTTGGCCGAGAGCCGGCCCAAAAACCACGCCAGCGCGATGCCCGCCGCGCAGCAGATCAGCGACATGACCACCTCACCTGCCGAGTGATACGAGCGTGGGATCACGCGCACCGACGAGAAGATGACCGCGCCGAGGATCCCGTGCCAGGCGAGGGAGTCGTAATGTGAAAAGAGCCAGTTCGCCGCGCGCGACAGAAGCAGGATCGTGCCGAGGGTAAAGGGCGCGATCCAGAAGAGCTGCGGGTCGAGGTCGACGAGATCCTGCATCAGCAGCCGGTAGAGCCCCAGTGCCATTAAAAACGACGTAAAGCTGATGCCCGGCACGACGACGCTGATGCCCATGATGATGCCGCAGATCGCGTACCAGAAAAAGTCCATATGGTCGACCACATGCACGCGCTGTGAGCCGAGCAGCAGAAGGCCCGTCACCGCCAGGCCGCAGAGCACCATGACCATATAGGCCTTTTTGCTGCGCCCGTGCTTGCCGGCGCGCTGGAAGATCGAGGGGATCATGCCGAAGATCAGGCCCACGAAGAAGCAGACCGCCGCGGTCTCCGAAAAGTCGAGCGCCGCAATGACGCCCTTGGCGAAGAGCCAGAAGCCGAGCACCCAGCCGATGCCGATCGGGAGGATCCAGCGGATGTCGCGCGGGAGGTTTCTTAAGGGGTTGGCCAGGAATTCCATGACCAGCTGGTAGATGCCGAGCGCCACCGAGAGCACGCCGGCCGAGACGCCGGGCAGGATCGCAGCCGCGCCGAGCAGCAGCCCGGTGAAAAAGTATCGGAACTGCTTGAAAGACACCTTCAGCATTCGGCCGTTCCTCCTCTCTCGTGCTTTTGACCTATTATACCACTGTTCGGACGCTAAAGGAACGCCTAATTTTCATTTGTGTTAAATTTTCGTAAAGAAAGCTTTCTTGATCGCTCACATCAGCGGCGCGAGCAATCTCAAAATGAGCTGCTTGAGCCTGAGCCCCGCGCCGGGCGCGCGGTAGTCGTCAGTGACCTCGCAGCTTTGCGCCATCGTCTGCTCAAAGTCCCGCTTCGTATCGGCCACGGCGGTCGTGCAGGCATAGAGGCAGCCGTTTTCAAAGCGGTGATAGAGGCTCCGGTAGTCCATGTTGATCGTGCCGCAGGTCGCGATCTCGTCGTCGCAGACGCTCATTTTGCAGTGGCAGAAGCCCGGCGTGTACTCAAAGATCCGCACGCCGCTGCGCACGAGCGCGTGATAATACGAGCGCGTGATCGAGTAGATCATCTTCTTGTCCGGAATTCCGGGGGTGATGACGCGCACGTCGACACCGCGCTTGGCGGCAAGCGTGAGCGCGTGGGTCATCTCGTCGGTGAGGATCAGATAGGGCGTGATGTACCAGACATAGCTGCGCGCGCCCTCGGCCATGGAGATATAGACCTCCTCGCCCACATGCTCATCGTCCATGGGGCTGTCTGCATAGGGCTGGATAAAGCCATCGGCGTTTTCCGGCGCGGGCACGTCCGGCAGGAAGGCGGAAAAATCGCGGTCATCCGCGTCGCCCTCGCTCACGGCGTTCCACATCTCCAAAAACGTGACGGTCAGGCTCCTGACGGCCTCGCCGCTGAGCTTCACGCCGGTATCCTTCCAGTGTCCGTAGGGGTGCGTGATGTTAAAATACTCGTTGGCAAGGTTATACCCGCCGGTGAAGCCGACCGTGCCGTCGATCACGGTGATCTTGCGGTGGTCGCGGTTATTCAAAAAGAGGTTCAGCCCCGGCCCGAAGGGGTTGAACACGCGGCAGCGGATGCCCCTGGCCTCGAGCCTTTTGACAAAGTCCGTGTTGATGAAGCCGATGCTGCCGATATCGTCGTAGAAGACGCGCACGTCCAGCCCCTCATGGGCCTTCTGCTCCAGGATCTCCTGCAGGCCGTGCCAGCTCTCGGCGTCCTCGATCGCGTGGTACTCCATGAAGATGAACTTCTTCGCCCGTTTGAGCGCCTCCTTCTGCGCCGCAAGGCCGTCGGATGCGTCGTCGTAGTATTCGATCGCGCTGTTTTGGTAGAGCGGGTAGCCGGAGTTCCTGTAAAGATAGTTCGCGATCCCCGCCGCGTGTGAGCTTTTTTCGGCAAGCGCCGCGGCGGCCGCCTTATGTTTCGGCAGCAGCGGCAGCAGCCGGCGGTCGATCTCCTCGTAGCGCCGGCTCATTTTGCGCGTGGAGCCGGCGAGGCCGATGAAGAGATACAGCGTCACGCCGAGGATCGGCAGCGCCATGATCAATATGATCCAGGTCATTTTGATCGACGAGGTCTGGTCCTTGCTGTAGATGCCGAGCACGAGCAGCGCGCCCAAAACGCGCGTGCCGATCGCGATCCACTCGGCGTGCTCATTGAGCCGGAGGACGACCAGCAGTATCAGCGTGATCTCCAGCACGATCGCGATGCCGGCAAAGATCAGGCGGCTGACACCGTTTTTCACAGCGGCTTTTTTCTCAAGGGTCTGGCTCGTGTTCATGTTTTGCTCCTTTGTTCCAAATACGCACCGCGCATGATCTTCTTCGGCGAAAAGCCGGGTCTTTTGCGGTATTGCCCTTATGCTGGTCCTGATCCGTGATCCGCGCGTTCAGGCTCACTCCGTCAGCTCGGCGATGCGCTCCAAAAACGCCTGGCCGTATTTCCTCAGCTTCTGCGCGCCCACACCCGGGACGTCGAGAAGCTCCGCGCGTGTTTTCGGCAGGCGCGCCGCCATCTCACGCAGCGTCGCGTCGGAAAAGACCATATAC
>CAMNAE010000013.1 GCA_946530565.1 uncultured Oscillibacter sp. | reverse complement strand
CACGGCTTTGAGGACTCCGGCGTCTTCGAGGGCTGCATGCCCGTGGAGGTCATGGCCCGGCGCGGGCGCGATACGCTCTGCTACGGCCCCCTGAAGCCGCGCGGCCTGAGGGATCCGCGCACGGGAAAAGAGCCCTATGCGGTCGTCCAGCTCCGGCGCGACAACGCGGTCGGCAGCGTCTACAACCTCGTCGGCTTCCAGACGCACCTCAAATTTCCCGAGCAAAGGCGCGTCTTTTCGATGATCCCGGCGCTCCACCGCGCGGAGTTTCTGCGCTACGGGGTCATGCACCGCAACACCTATCTCGATTCCCCGCGGCATCTGGACCGCTATTACCGGCTCAAGGCTTCGGAGCGTATCGCCTTTGCCGGCCAGATGACCGGCGTTGAGGGCTATGTGGAATCCGCCGCGTCGGGCCTGCTGGTGGGCATCGAGACGGCCCGGAGACTGCGCGGCATGGCGCCCCTCAACTTTCCGCAGGAGACCGCGATCGGCGCGCTGGGCCTGTATATCTCGAACCCTGCCGTCGGCGCCTTCCAGCCCATGAACATCAATTTCGGGCTCCTGCCGCCGCTGGACCACCGGGTCCGGGGCAAACGCAACAAAAACGCGGAGATCTCGCAGCGCTCGCTCGCGATCATCGACGCGCTCAAGGAGGAAGCGCTTCAATGAAGATCATCATCGACTGCATGGGCGGTGACAACGCCCCGCTCGCGCCCGTTCAGGGCGCACTTGCCGCCGCGAAGGACGGCGCCGCCGAGATCGTGCTCTGCGGCAGAAAAGACGACATCCTGAGCGCCGCGGGCGGCGCGCTGCCCGAAAACGCTTCGCTGCTCGAGGCGAGCGAGGTCGTGGAGATCGCGGACGACCCGGCGACCGCGTTCCGTGTCAAAAAGGACTCATCACTGACCGTGGGCCTGACCGCGCTCAAAACCGGGGCGGCGGACGCCTTCGTCTCCGCCGGCTCCACCGGCGCACTGCTCGCGGGCGCGACGCTCGTCACCAAGCGCATCAAGGGCATCCGCCGCGCCGCGATGGGCCCTGTGCTCCCGAGCGCGACGGGCAAATTCATCCTCTGCGACTGCGGCGCGAACGCCATGTGCACGAGCGAGTATCTTCTGCAGTTCGCCTATCTCGGCAGCTTTTACATGCAGCGCATACAGGGCATTGAAAATCCCCGTGTCGGTCTTTTGAACATCGGCGCCGAGAGCGAGAAGGGCGACGACCTCCGGCGCGAGACGCACGCGCTTTTGACCGCGGCGCATGAGGCGGGCCGGCTCAACTTCGTCGGCAATGTCGAGGGCACCGACGCCTTTGCCGGCAAGTGCGACGTGCTCGTGGCCGACGGCTTTTCCGGCAACGTGATGCTCAAGAGCATCGAGGGCACGGCGAAAATGCTGATGGGCAAGCTCAAGGGTGTCTTCTACGGCAGCACGAAGGGCAAAATCGCCGGCGCGCTCGTCAGGAGCGATCTTTCCGGGATGAAAAAGCTGCTCGATCCCTCCGAGGTCGGCGGCACGCCCTTCCTCGGTATCTCGAAGTGCGTGATCAAGGCACACGGCGCCTCTGACGCGCGGGCCTTCCACAACGCGATCCGCCGGGCGCAGGAGTTCGTCGAGAGCGGCTTCATTGCGCAGGTCGAGGAGAACATCGCCTGGATGCGCGTTGAAAATAATCCGTAAAGAGCTATTGACACTGCCGCCGCAATGCCGTATCATGTTGACGCGCGGCAGAGGTGTTGCCGCCACAGTATGACCAAGGAGTGATTTCTTTCATGACACCGGAACAGATTTTCAGCAGGCTGCAGGAGATGATCGTTGAGCAGTTTACCGTGGCACCCGAGACGATCACCTATGAGACCACTTTCGAAGAGGACCTTGGCGCCGATTCCGTGGATCTTGTGGACCTGGTGATGGGACTGGAAGAGGAATTCGAGATCGGCGAGGTCCAGGAGGACGAGCTCGCGGAGCTGAAGACCGTGGGTGACGTCGTGAACTTCCTCGCCTCCAAGCTGGGCTGAGAGAGAACGTTATCATAAACTGAAGGCCCGCAGCCTCGTCCGAGGCTGCGGGCGTCTTACCGGAACACAAAACAAGGGGGCTTTTTCATGCAGGCACTGGAGCAGCGTCTGGGCTACCACTTTCAAAACCATGCGCTTTTAAGCGAGGCGCTCAATCACAGCTCCTATGCCAACGAGCACCGCGGCGCCCATGTGCGCAGCAACGAGCGTCTGGAGTTTCTGGGCGACAGCGTGCTGGGCTTCGTGACGGCGGAGTTCCTCTTCGCCGAGCATCCGGATCTGCCCGAGGGTGATCTCACGCGCATCCGGGCCGCGCTCGTGCGCGAGGAGAGCCTGCACGAGGTCGCGCAGAAGCTGCACCTGGGCGAGTATCTGCGCCTCGGGCGCGGTGAGGAGGCCGGCGGCGGCCGGACCCGCGCCTCGATCCTGGCCGACGCGGTCGAGGCGATCATCGCCGCGGTCTATCTCGACGGCGGCATCGCCGAGGCCTCCGCGCTCATCCACCGCTGCCTTCTCGACGCCGAGCGCGAGGAGCTCGTCGAGGAGCGCCGCCGGGACTACAAGACCGAGCTGCAGGAGATCGCCCAGCGCAAGCCGGAGCGCGCGCTTTTGTACCGCATGACCGGCGAGCACGGCCCCGATCACGACAAGCGCTTTACAGCCGAGGTCCTGCTCGGCGGCGCTGTCGTCGGCTCCGGTGAGGGCCGCAGCAAGAAAGAGGCGGAGCAGAACGCCGCCAAAGCCGCGCTCGAGCATGTGAGCGGGGAAGAGCATGCCTGAATGACATAAAAGCAAACGCGCGGAGGATCGCGGGAAAGCGATCCTCCGCGCGTTTTGCACATTTTTGATCCATAGCGATCAAAAACTGCCGGAAGGCATAGAGCGCTTCATCAATGTGCCTAAAGTGGAGTGTGCAAGTTTAGAGAATTTGTCAGTTGATTTTTCGGAGTGAATTGATTAAGATACTCACGAAAAGACTGATATATCAGATGTATTTCAATTGCTTTTTAATCGTGTACAGGGAGGCGGCCGGCATGTCAGAAAAAAAAGAGATCGCCTACAACTTCATCAAAGAGCGCATCATCTACGGGGAGCTTCCGCCGATGGCCGATGTCTCCGAAAAGGATTTTCAGCTGCAGCTCGGCATTTCGCGCACGCCGGTGCACGAGGCACTCGCACGGCTCGAGGATGAGGGCTTTGTGCAGACCTATCCGCGCAAGGGCACTTTTGTCACGCCGATCACGCGCGAGCAGGTCAGCGCCGTATACGAGGTACGGCTGTTGAACGAGCCCTATATGACTCGCCGCGCGGTCACCTGTGCAAGCCGCGCTTGGCTTGAGAGCATGCATCGGCGAATGATCGAGGCAAAGGGCGGAAGTCCCGAGCAGGACTACCTGCTCATGACGCTCGATGGTGAGCTGCACGCAGGGATCGTGGCGGCTTACCCGAACCCCTTCCTGCGCGCCGCACTGCGCAGCATCTATGACCACGACCAGCGCATTCGCTTCAGCACCAAGGTCAATCCCCCGCAGATCCACGAGAGCCGCCTTGAGCATATCCGCCTTTTGGAGCTCATGCTCGCGGGCGACGAGGCCGCGGTCGAGCAGCTCTCACGTGAGCATATCTTGCACTCCCGCGATCTGACATACGGCTCTCTCGGCCTTCTGCCGGACACGGACGTGATTGCACTCACTTCGATTCCAGCCGCGCTGCACACGTAAATGGCGCGTGGAAGGATAAACACACTAACGCGAAGAAAAGGAGAAACACACTATGAAAAAGAGAACCCTTGCGCTCCTTCTGACCGCGGCGATGGCGATCAGCCTGACCGCATGCGGCGGCAGCAGCTCCAGTGCTCCCGCGGCATCCTCCGGCAGCAGCTCCAGCGCTCCCGCGGCATCTTCATCCGCTCCCGCTGCGAGCAGCACCTCCACGCCCGCTCCTGCGGCCGATAAGGTGGTCGTCCAGATCGCCTATGAGAACAACCCCGGTGAGCCGACGGACCTGGCCGCCAACGAGTGGGCGCGCCTGATCGAAGAGCGCTCCGGCGGCAGCATGACCGTAGAGCTCTTCCCCTCCAGCCAGCTCGGCTCCAAGACCGACCTCGTTGACCAGATGCAGATGGGCGAGGGCGTCATCCACATCGGCGATGGCTCCTTCTGGGCCGACTACGGCGCTCCCGAGATGAGCATCGTCTCCGCGCCCTACATCTACGACAACTGGGATCAGTACTTCAAGCTGCTCGAGACCGACTGGTGGCAGTCCCAGATCGATCAGCTCGCCGCGAACGGTCTGCGCATCGTGACCGGCAACTGGGCCTACGGCGTCCGTGAGCTCATGACCACCAAGCCCGTCCGCACGCTCGACGACCTCAACGGCCTCATCATCCGCACCCCGAATAATGTGATGCAGATGAAGACCTGGGAGGAGATGGGTGCTGCCCCGACCGCGATGGCGCTCGGCGACGTCTATACTGCGACCCAGCAGGGCACGATCGACGGTATGGAGAACCCCATGGCGACCCTTTACGGTCAGGCCTACTATGAAGTTGCCAAGTACATCACCATGATCGACTACATCCGCATGCCGGTCCAGTGGATCACCAGCGAGGACTGGTTCCAGAGCCTGACCCCTGAGCAGCAGCAGATCCTCTGCGAGACCGGCGACGAGGCTGGCCTCTTCAACAACCAGAAGCAGGACGAGATGATCGAGCAGTACATGTCCGACATGGAGGCCAACGGCGTTGAGATCATCTATCCCGATGACGCCGAGCTCGCCCGCTTCAAGGATGCCGCTCTGAAGATCTACTCCAACGCGGACGTGACCGCCAACTGGAGCGAAGGCCTTTACGAGAACATCCGCAGCTGGATCGCCTGAGGCACAGCAGCGAAACGACCATCATCACAGGACTTTGACACCCGGGAGGGGCAGGGGTAAACGGCGCCTGCACCTCCCGGTGCTTTTATTACGGAGGAGAGAGCATGAAAGCTACGGTCATCGACGCGAAAGACAACGTCGCCGTTGTACTGGGCGCTGTTCAAAAGGGTGACACGATCACCTTCCGCGGCGCGGGCATCGAGGGCAGCATTACGGCGCAGAGCGACATTCCGCCCTATCACAAGATCGCACGCTGTGATATCCCGGCCGGGGCGCCGGTCATCAAGTACGGCGAGCACATCGGCCTTGCCGCGTGCGACATCCCCGCCGGGACGCATGTGCATGTCCACAACGTCCTGAACAACCGCGAAGCACTGTAAGGAGGCGGCATTTATGACTTTCTGGGGCTACAGGCGGCCCGACGGGCGCGTCGGTATCCGCAATCACATTCTGATCCTTCCGGCGTCCGTGTGCGCTTCCGACACCGCACGCGTGATCGCCTCCCAAGTCGAGGGCGCGATCACCTTCCACAACCAGAATGGCTGTGCGCAGGTGCCGCCGGATCAGGAGCTCACGATGGACGTGATGGCCGGCTTTGCGGCCAATCCCAACATCTACGCGACGGTCGTGGTCTCGCTGGGCTGCGAGAATTGCCAGATGGACCTTGTGACCGAGGCGATCGCCGCGCGCACGAACAAGCCTCTGCGCAAGTTCATCATCCAGGAGTGCGGCGGCACGATCGCGACCGTCGAGCAGGCGACCCGCGCGGCGCGGGAGCTTGCGCAGGAAGCCTCTGAGCTGCGGCGCGAGGAGTTCCCGCTCTCCGAGCTGATCCTCGGCACCGAGTGCGGCGGCAGCGACCCCACGAGCGGCCTTGCGGCAAATCCGCTGATCGGCGAGGTCTGCGACCGGCTCGTCGACGCCGGCGCCACGGCCGTGCTCTCCGAGACGACCGAGTTCATCGGGGCTGAGCACCTGCTTGCCAGGCGCGGCAAAACGCCCGAGGTGCACGACCGCATCCTCGAGATCGTCCATCGCTATGAAAAAGCCATGCGTCAGGTCGGCTCCGATCCGCGCGAGGGCAACCCCTCGCCCGGCAACAAGGCCGGCGGCCTCACGACGCTCGAAGAAAAATCCCTCGGCTGTATCCACAAGGGAGGCCACCGCCCGGTTTCCAACGTGTACGACTACGCAAAGCAGCTCAAAACAAAAGAGGGCCTTGTGATCATGGATACCCCGGGCAATGACCCCTCGTCGGTCGCCGGCATGGTCGCCGGCGGCTGCCAGATCGTCGTCTTCTCGACCGGCCGCGGCACGCCCACCGGCAACCCCGTCGCCCCGGTCATCAAGCTCACGGCAAATCCGATCACCTTCGGAAAAATGCGTGACAACCTCGACTTCGACGCCAGCGGCCTGCTCGAGGCGCCCGAGGCGATGCCCGCAACCGCCGAGGCGCTGCTCGCCGAGGTCTGCGCGGTCGCCAGCGGAAAGATGACGAAGTCGGAGTCCCTGGGCTTTATGGAAATGGCCATTGCCCGCGTGTGCAACTATGTCTGATCTTAGAGGAGGCAGCACATGAATCATCCCAAACAAAACAAGGCGCTCCACGTTCTGGGGAACCTTGATCTCTGGTTCACCATGGTCCTTCTGGTGTTCCTGATCGTTCTCACCTTTGTCGGCGTGCTCAAGCGCTACATCATGCGCTCTCCGATCACCTGGATGGAAGAGGTGCAGGCGCTGCTCTTCATGTGGATCACCTTCATCGGCGGCAGCGCCGCATTTCGCTACGGCTCCCACGTGAGCGTCGAGATCCTGGTCGACTCGCTTCCGAAGCCTCTCGGCCATCTCATCGAGCGCTTTGACGTGCTGCTCGAGCTTTTGATCCTCGGTTACCTGTGCATGCAGGAGTTTTCCTATTACGCGCAGCTCACCGGCACCGGCAAGGTGACGAATCTTTTGCGCATCCCCTACAGCATCGCCTACATCGCACTGCCGATCGGCGGTGTGCTGATGATCGTCTCGATGCTCTGGTCGGCCTGGATGCACCACGTCAGGGGCGTCGATCTCAAGGAACAGGAGGAAGAAGCATGAGTCCCGTTGCTGTTGCCGTTATTCTGATGCTGGTGCTTTTGTTCATCAAGGTCCCGGTGTGGCTCTCGGTCACGGCCGGCGCTGCCAGCTATTTCCTGCTCAATCCCGCGGTCAACTCGATGATCCTGGCTCAGCGCCTTGCGACCTCGGTCCAGGGCCTCACGCTGCTGGCCGTCCCGTTCTTCGTCTGCGCGGGCATCTTTATGAACTCCTCGGGTGTGAGCCGCCGGATCATGGATCTGTGCGACCTTCTGACCGGCCATATGTGGGGCGGGCTCGCACAGGTGAACGTGCTGCTCTCCACGCTCATGGGCGGACTTTCGGGCTCGAACCTCGCCGACGCGGCGATGGAGGCAAAGCTCCTCGTGCCGCCGATGGAGCGCAAGGGCATGAGCAAGGCCTTTTCCTCGGTCGTTACGGCGGCCTCCGCGATGATCACGCCGATCATCCCGCCGGGGATCGCGATGATCCTGTGCGGCTCGCTTGCCAACGTCTCGATCGGCAAGCTCTTCGTCTCGGGTATCGGCGTGGGCATTCTGCTCTGTGCCGGCGAGATGATCACGGTCTCTGTGATCGCGCACAGGCGCGGCTATGAGCCGACCCGCAAAAAGGGCGAAAAGCTGCCCCGGGGCGAGGCGGCGCGCATCATCCGTGAGGCGATCTTGCCGATGTGCCTGCCGATCATCATCATCGGCGGCGTGCGCCTGGGTGTCTTCACCGCCACCGAGGCCGGTGCGGTCGCGGTCATCTACTCTGTCTTCCTCGGCCTGCTCTACCGCGAGCTGAACCTCAGGAAGATCATCAAGGGCTTAAAGGAGACTGCGCTCTCGACCGCCGGCATCATGCTGATCATCGGCGCGGCGTCTGCGCTGAGCTGGGTGCTCACCAAGGAGCGTATTCCCCAGACGCTCACCGAGCTCATGCTCCAGGTCAGCCCGAACAAGTTCGTCTTCCTGATCCTCATGAACATCTTCCTTCTGATCTGCGGCATGTTCCTCGAGGGCAACGCGATCATGATCATCCTTGTGCCGCTGCTCTTCCCGATCGCCCAGCAGTACGGCATCAATGAGGTGCAGATCCTCATGGTCATCATCTTCAACGTCTCCATCGGCTGCATCACGCCGCCCATGGGCACGCTGATGTTCGTTGTGTGCAACGAGACCGGCTGCAAGCTCAAGGACTTCATCAAGGAGAGTCTCCCGTTCTACATCGTTCTGGTCGGCGAGCTGCTGCTCCTCACGTTCGTGCCCTTCTTCACCACGGCACTTGTGGATCTTATGTACTGACGATAAGCGTGAAAAACTGCGAATACCGCGGGCCGCAAATCGGCAGGCGGTATTCGCAGTTTATGAAAGGAGTCGATAGACAAATGGCCTTTGAGATCTCTCTTGCGGGAAAGACGGCCCTGATCACCGGCGCTGCCGGCGGCTTCGGCCGCGCAACGGCGCGCATGCTGGCCTCGGCCGGCGCGAACCTGCTCGTATCCGATATTGACATGGCCGCGGCCGAGGCGCTTGCGCGTGAGCTGGAGGCGGATTTCGGTGTGAAGGCGGCTGCGAACAGCTGCAACGTCGTCCGTCAGCAGGAGGTGTGCGCGATGGTCGATCAGGCGGTCGACACCTTCGGCCGGCTCGATATCGTGAACCACATCGCCGGGGTCTTTGACGCGGTGGACTTTCTGGAGGCTACTGAGGCAGACTACGACCGACAGCTGAACGTCAACACCAAGGGCACCTTTTTTGTGGATCAGGCAGCGCTGCGGGTCATGATCCCGAACCGTTCCGGCAAGATCGTGAACATGTGCTCCCAGGCAGGCAAGTTCGGCTTCCCGACGAACGTCGCGTATACGACGAGCAAGTTCGGCGTGACCGGCATGACGCAGGCTGTCGCCATGTACGCCGCGCCCTACAACATCAATGTCAACTGTGTGTGTCCCGGCATCGTGCGCACGAGCATCTGGGAGCGGGCACTCGACGAGATCCGCGAGCGCGGTGAGGATGCCGAGGCCTACTTTGAAAGCCGCCTGCAGGGCATCCCCTTAAAGCGTGCCCAGACGATCGAGGATATCGCCCATATGTTCCTCTATCTCTCCAGCTGCTATGCCGACAACATGACCGGCCAGTCGATCAACATCACCGGCGGCAGGATCATGCACTGAACGAAGCGGGAAAGGACGTGAAACCGTGATCAAATCACAGGAAATTCTGAAGGCTTTTGACCTCAGCGGAAAGACCGCCCTCGTGACCGGGGCCTGCTACGGCATCGGCTTTGCGATCGCGACCGCGCTTCACGGCGCCGGCGCAAAGGTCGCCTTCTGTGCGACGAGCGAGGCATCGGTCGAAAAGGCTCTGGCCGCCTATGCCGCCGAGGGCATCACCGACGCGCGGGGCTGGAAAGCGGATGTGACCGATGAGCAGCAGGTCGCGGCGCTGATCAAAAAGGTCGAATCCGCGTTCGGACCGGTCGACATCTTAGTGAACAACGCCGGCATCATCAAGCGCACGCCGATGCTTGAAACGCCCGTCGAGGACTACCGCCGCGTGATCGACGTCGATCTTGTCGCGCCCTTTATCGTGGCGAAGGCGGTGCTGCCAGGCATGATCGCGCGCGGACACGGGAAGATCATCAATGTCGCCTCGGTACTCTCCGAGCTCGGGCGTGAGACGGTCGAGGCCTATTCCGCCGCCAAGGGCGGGCTCAAGCTCCTCACGCAGAGCATCTGCGCGGAGTTCGGCGGCGCAAACATCCAGTGCAATGCGATCGCGCCGGGCTATATCGCGACGCAGCAGACAGCGCCCCTGCGGGAAAGACAGAGCGACGGAAGCCGCCATCCCTTCGACGCTTTCATCACCGCGCGCACGCCGGCGGGGCGCTGGGGCGATGCCGGGGATCTGATGGGTCCGGCGGTCTTTCTGGCCAGCAGCGCCTCGAACTTTGTCAACGGCCATCTGCTTCTCGTCGACGGCGGCCTCGTCTCCTACCTCGGGCGCCAGGCCTGAGACAGCATAGACGCAAAACGATCCCTCCTGTCCGCATTTTTTGCGGGGAAGAGGGATCGTTTTTTTCGAGATTGGTATTATGAACGCCTCGCCTTCCACGCGAGCAGTCGCATGGAATTCAAAATGCAGATGACCGCGACGCCGACGTCGGCGAAGACCGCCGCCCAGAGCCCGACGAGGCCCAGCGCGCCGAGGAGCAATATCGCCGCCTTGACGGCAAGCGCGAAGACGATGTTCTGCCGCGCGATGGCGAGCGTCTCGCGTCCGAGACGCACGGTGTCGCCGAGGCGCCTTAAGTCGTCGTCCATGATCACGACATCGGCGGCCTCGATCGCGGCGTCGGAGCCGAGCGAGCCCATCGCGACGCCGACATTGGCGAGTGACAGTACCGGAGCGTCGTTGATGCCGTCGCCGAGGTAGGCGAGCGTGCCGCTGCCCTTTTGTTCAAGCAGCTGCTCAAGAACGCGGACCTTGTCCTGCGGCAGGAGCTCTGCGTAAACGGCGTCGAGCTTCAAAGCTTCTCCGACGGCCTCTGCGTGGTCGCATCTGTCGCCGCTGAGCATGACGATCTTTGAGACGCCGCCGCGGCGCAGCGCCGAAAGTGCCGCGTCCGCGCCCGGCTTGATGCCGTCGGCCGCGGCGATCGCGCCGAGGTACTGCTGATCCTGCGCGACAAAACAGAGCGCCGCGCCGGGGACGGAGGGCGCGCCTTCAGCCGCGATGCCGAGCTCGGACAAAAACGCCGCGGAGCCCGCCGCGACGCGGTGCCCGCCGATCTCGGCCAGGGCGCCTTTTCCCGTGCGGTCCTCGCTCCCGGCGACGGAGGAGAGCAGCGTCTTCGCCGCGTCCGGATAGAGAGAGGCGAAATAGTCCCGGATCGCCGCGGCGATCGGGTGCGCCGCCGCGCCCTCGGCGGCCGCCGCGGCCTCGATGAGCGCCTGTTCGGTCACGCCCGGGGCGGGGTAGAGCCCCTGGACCCGGAAGACGCCCTCGGTCAGCGTGCCGGTCTTGTCGGTCACGACCGTTTTGACCTCGGCGAGCGCCTCGAGATAGTTCGCGCCCTTGATGAGCACACCCATGCGTGAGGCTGCGCCGATGCCGCCGAAGAAGGCCAGGGGCACCGAGATCACGAGCGCGCAGGGGCAGGAAATGACCAAAAACGCACAGGCGCGGTAAAACCATACACGCCAGGCGCCGGTCACGAGCGAGGGGATGACAGCCAGCAGAAGCGCCGCGATCACGACGGCGGGCGTATAGTGCCGCGCAAAGCGGGTGATGAAGGTCTCGGTGCGGCTCTTGCGCTCCGAGGCGTTCTCCACAAGCTCCAAAACCTTTGCGGCGGTCGAATCCTCAAAGCGCTTCTCGGCCCGCAGGCGCAAAAGCCCCGCGCCGTTGATGCAGCCCGAGACGACCGCGCTGCCGGGCTTCACCGTGCGCGGGACCGACTCACCGGTCAGCGCCGCGGTGTCCAAAAGGCTCTCACCCGAGATGACCGTCGCGTCGACCGGGACCTTCTCGCCGGGCCGGAGCAGCAGCGTATCGCCGATGTCGATCTCGTCGGGCTCGATCTCCTCAACGCTCCCGTCCGGCAAAACACGGTTCGCGCTCTCGGGCACGAGCGCCATGAGCTCCCGGATCGAACCGCGCGCGCGGTCGACCGCGACGCTCTGGAACCACTCACCGACCTGATAGAAGAGCATGACCGCGGCAGCCTCGGCGTACTCGCCGGTCACAAAGGCGCCGAAGGTCGCGATGACCATCAGAAACGACTCGTCGAAGGGTTGGCGGTTCTTCACGCCGAGTGCGGCGTTGCGAAGGACCGGCGTGCCGCAGAGGAGATAGGGGATCAGGTACAAAAGCAGCGCGAGCGGGCGGCGGTCAAATACAGCGGGGAAGAGCCCGGCGTGCTCGGCGATCAGCAGCGCGAAGAAGATCACGAGCGCCGCGCACAGCCGCCCAAAGAGCCTGCGCTGCTTTTTTGTCAGCTTCATTTTGCGATCGAGAAGTCCGGCTCGATCTTCCGGCCGACTTTCAGCGCCTCGTCCAGGATCGCGTCGAAGCGCGCATCGTCCGCCTCGAGCGTGAAGCGCTGCGTGAGGAAGTTCACGCGCACGCTTTCAACGCCGTCGATCGCGCGCACGGCGTCCTCGACCTTGGCCGCGCAGGCCGCGCAGTCGATCTCACAGTCAAATTTCTTTTTCATGTGTCATTCCTCCTCAATATGCTCCCGGCCCATGGCCAGGATCGTCTCCACATGGTCGTCGGCCAGCGCGTAGTACATCGCCTTGCCGTCGCGCCGCGCGCGCACGAGCCCGGCCGTCTTCAAAAGCCGCAGCTGGTGGGATACCGCCGACTGCTGCATCCCCACGCTCTCGCACAGCTCCGTCACGTTCTTCTCACCCGAGAAGAGGGAAAAGAGGATCCGGATGCGGCTGGAGTCCCCGAACATGCGAAAAAGCTCCGCAAGATCGGCGAGCTCATCCTCCGTCATGCCGCACAGCGGCCCGTACTGATCCATCGGCGTCACCTCATCTTTGACAACGTTCATATGAGCATATTATCATATATTCAATATTTGTCAAGGGGCCGGAGAAAAAAAGATCGCGCTCTGATACAATTACTGCATAGTATGATTGTTCCCTTGCGCGGCGGCTCAAAATAGTATAAAATAATATAATAGATATGTATCCTTGCAAATAATATCAGAGAGGCAGGAAACGAAACATGAAAAGACGGTTCGGAATACTGACCCTCGCGGCCGCTTTGCTCTTCGCGTTCCTTCTGGCGATGAGCGCCGGCGCGGCGGAGATCGGGAGCGGCACCTGGGGCGACAATATCTCCTGGGTGCTGGACGACGACGGGACGCTGACGATCAGCGGCAGCGGCGCGATGAGGAACAGCAGCTACAGTTCTGTGCCCTGGTACTCCGAGCGCGCGCAGATCCGCACGGTCAAGCTCGACAGCCGGATCACGCGGGTCGGGAACAGTGCCTTCTACGGCTGCAGCAGCCTCACGGACGCGCAGCTGCCGGAGGGCCTTGAGAGCATCGGACAAAACGCATTTCAGGGCTGCACGGCCCTGCAGTACATCACGCTGCCGCGGGCTCTGGAGAGCATCGAGAACAGCGCTTTCTACGGCTGCAGCAATCTGCGGAGCCTCACGATCCCCGACAGCGTTCAGACGATCGGAGACCATGCCTTCCAGGGCTGCAGCGCGATGACGGACGTGACCTTCGGCAGGGGGCTCGCGTCCATCGGCAGAGCTGCGTTCGAAAACTGCACGAGCCTTACGGCCGTGGAGCTGCCGGAGAGCCTGACCACGCTCGGCAGTGACGCGTTCCGCGGCTGCGCTTCCCTTCGAAGCGCGCTGCTCGGCGGAAAGCTCGAGAAGATCCCCGCCGGCGCCTTCCGCGAGTGCAGCGCCCTGCAGAGCATCGAGATCCCCGCGAGCGCCGCGGACATCGGCGAGTATGCCTTCTATCACTGCGACCGGCTCAAGAGCGCGGAGCTCGGGTCCGGCGTGACGACGATCAGATCGAACGCGTTCGAGTCCTGCAGCAGCCTCAAAGAGCTCGCGGTGCCCGACAATGTCACGAACATCGGAGACCATGCCTTCTACGGCTGCAGCGCTCTGACGTCGGCCGTGATCGGCGACGGCGTCACTCAGATCAGCGCCTCCGCCTTTTCCGGCTGCAGCCGTCTGAAGACGATCACGCTCGGCAAGAGGCTCACGACCATCGGCTACGAAGCGTTTCGGAACTGCGCCGCGCTTGAGGCGCTCGTGATCCCTGACCGGGTGACGGCGGTCGGGTCGAGCGCGTTTCGGGACTGCACGGCGCTTGCGCGCGCGGTGATCGGAAGCGGCGTCACAGAGATCGGCGGCTCCGCCTTTGAAGGGGACACAGCGCTCTCCGAACTGAAGATCGGCAGAAATGTGACGAGCATCGGCAGCGACGCCTTTGAACGCTGCAGCAGCCTCAAGCGCGTGGAGATCCCCGACAGTGTCACCGGCATCGGCTCCTGGGCATTCCGTTACTGCGTCGCGCTTGAGACAGTCGTGATCGGCGACGGCATGCGGACCATCGGCAGCGACGCGTTCGAAGGCTGCGCCGCTTTGAAGGAACTGGACCTCGGATACGGCGTGACCGAGATCGGGAGCGAAGCGTTCCGGGACTGCG
>CAMNAE010000012.1 GCA_946530565.1 uncultured Oscillibacter sp. | reverse complement strand
CCGAAGCCGCCTGCCACGATGTGGTAATGCGCCTGACTGTTTTTCGGCTCGGCGAGCGGCATCTCGGTGATCCAGCCGCACGCCTTCGCGTGTTCGTCCTCCAGCAGCATCCGGTCGTTGTAGATGAGTGAACAGGGCACGCCTTTCTCCATCAGCACCGCCTCTGCGTCGCTCATGTGCTCATAGGTCAAGACCCAGTCCTGGATGATACTGTTGACCCGTTCCCGGTTCGCAACGCGTTTGTCGTTCGTCACGAAATCCGGATCATAGGCGAGCTCCTCGCGGCCCATGGCACGGCAGAGATTCACCCATGTCGCGGTATTCACCGCGCCGATGATGATCGACTCGTCATTGTGGCCGAGAAAGACGCCGTACGGGCAGAGTCCGCGGTCGTGATTGCCCACGCGGGTCTGCATGACCCCGGTCTGCTCAAAGTCAAAGTTGGCCGAGATGCTCATGAGTCCGCGGGCGAGAGAGACGTCGATGAACTGCCCTTCCCCTGTTCTTTCCCGGTAATAGAGCGCGCTCATGATCTGCGCAAAAGCATTGAGCGTTCCGAAGGAATCTCCCAGAACGATGCCGATCTTGGTCGGTCCGCCCTCCGGTGTGCCGGTCTTATACATGATGCCGGAATACGCCTGGGCGATCACATCGTAGCCCGGGCGCCGCGAATAGGGTCCGGTCTGGCCGAAGGCGGAGACAGAGCAGTAGATGAGCTGCGGATTATACCCCTTGACGCTCTCGTAATCGAGGCCGAGGCGCTTCATGACGCCGGGACGATTGCTCTCGATCAGGATGTCGCTCTCTTTGATCATATCCAATATGATCTTTTTGCCGCGGGGATCCTTCATATCCAGTACAATCGACTTCTTGCCCTGGTTCGTTCTCACAAAACACATGCTCTCGCCGTTGATGATCGGAGGATAATGGCGTCCGTCGTCACCAAGCACCGGCTTTTCAACATGGATCACCTCGGCGCCGTAATGCGCCAGCAGAGCCGCGGCGCCGGGACCCGCGTAGTTGTTGGTGATGTCGATCACGCGCAGTCCTTCTGTCAGGTTCATCGGGCTGCCTCCATCAGTCGCCCCAGACCTCTTTGGGATCCAGAGGCTTCGGATTGGGGATGGGATAGGAGATCTTGGTCTGGTTCAGCAGATGCTTATAGGTCAGGTTCTCGGAAATTGAGTTGCCGCCCCAGGAGCCGCAGCCGACCGAGTTGGTCGGATTCAATCCGGTATTCTTGCCCATGCCGGCAGCCCCGTTGCCCATATTGACCATGATGCGGCACACCGGCAGCCGATCCGCGTAATACTCGATCGCGCTCGTATCATTCGACCATATCGTCGAGGAATGTCCAGCTCCTTCGTTGCGGAGATTGGCGCGCGCCATCTCCACGCCTTCTTCAAACGTGTCATACGCAAAGACGCGCGTCATGGGACACATGACCTCTCGGCAGAGCGGCTCGTCTTTTGCATAATTCTTCCCCATCTTCACCACGAGGAACTTCGTGTCCTTCGGGATCTCAAAGCCTGCGATGCGGCAGACGTCATAGGGGAGCTGCCCCACGATCGCGCGGTTGATCGCGCCGTTGATGAACGCAGTCTCGCGGAGCTTTTCAACATTCGCTTCGTCGTCGACCACATAGGCGCCCTTCGCACGGAACTCGTCGAGGATCTGATCGCGCTTTTCAGCCGGGACGAACAGGCACTGCTCACCGATGCAGGGGACGCCGTTGTCCTGGCTGCGGTTGGTGATGATCGCTCCCGCCATTGTGGAATAATCGGTCCAGCTCGGGTGCATGATGCTCTGGACATTGCCCTGCCCCACTCCGAAGGAGGGCTTGCCGCTGGAATAGGCGGCGGTGACCATTTCTTTGCCGCCGGTCGCGACGATCGCGTCGGCGCGCTTCATGATCGCGTCGGTCATCTCAAGGCAGCAGGGCTCCGCGACCTGGATGAAGTCACGCGGCCAGCCGAGCTTTTCGATCTCATCGCACATGAGCTGCACCATGTGCTTGCAGTTGTTGACGGCGCGGGGATGCGCGCAGAACACGACGACATTGCGGCCCTTGAGCGCGATCATGGCGTTGTGCACCGGCGTCGCGGTGTTCGTCGTCGGCGTCACGCAGGCGATGACGCCCATCGGCTTGGCAAGGGTGATCACGCGGGCTTCCTTGTCATCATCGATGATGCCGACAGACTTCTTGTCCTTCATGTAATCCCACATGACCATGCCGCAGCAGTTCAGCTTGATCTTGGATGCAAGGATGCCCATTCTGGTCTCCGCGATCGCCTCCTTCGCCAGCATCTCGGCATTGTCGAAAATGACCTTGCCGATGTTGCGGGTGATCCGGTCCGCCTGTTCCTGCGTCATGGTCTCGGCGATGTCCGCCGCGGCCTTGGCCCGCGCGATGATCTCGTCGGCCTTCTCGTTGATCATCTGCATGTTGAACTCACTCATGGTGATTCCTCCTCTAAATGATTTAAACGGATCTTTTCCTGTTATTCAAATGTCATTGCCGCTTTGTGGCCGCGCCGTGCTGCCTCGGGAATATCGCCGATCCCCTCTTCCGTTCCGAGCCAATATGTCTTTACGACCGCGGCGCAGAGCGATTCGTACAGCGTACGGTCCGGCCGGTATCCGAGGCAGAGGATCACACGATCCGCCGGGATCGGCTGCTGCTCCCCGCTCTCGTTCTCCACAATAACGCCCGTTTCGGTGATCGCAGCCAGCCGATTGCCGTATTGAAGATCGCACCCCGCCTCCTTCGCATGGCGGAGGGCGAGTCCGAAGGGCATCGACGGCTTCATCTTCTCAAGCGGCAGCATCTCGGCGACTGTCACCGTCTCACCGCCGTTCGCAAGCGTCGCTGCCACCTCGAGCCCCACAAGCCCGCCGCCGACCACAACACTGCGCCGGCCAGCCAGGACCTCGGGATGCTCCAGAAACGCCTTTGCCTCGATCACATTCTCCCGATCGATCCCCGGGATGCCGCGGGGAATGATCGGCACGGTGCCCGGCGCCACAAACACTGCAGCCGGGTTCAGTGCCTGCAATGCCGCAGGGGTCGCCTCGGTATCGGTCAGAACTTCAACGCCTGCGTGCGCAAGCTGGTGTTGGTAACATTCCAGTGCCCAGGTAAGCTTTGCCTTGCCGTGCGGGACCGACGCGTGATAAACCGACCCGCCGATGCGTCCGGCCTTTTCGAAGAGCTTCACACGGAAGCCCCGCTCACCGAGAACGCGCGCGCACTCCACGCCGGCAGGGCCGGCGCCGACGACCGCGACCGTACGCCCGACCCCGTTTTTGCGAAGCTCCGGCTCGATGCTCTCAAAGGTCGCGACTGGGTTCATCGCGCAGTGTCCGGCGTCGCCGCTGTAAGGAATGAAGCAGTTCATGCAGCTGATGCAGTAACGCAGTTCCTGCTCACGGCCCTCAGAGATCTTCTTCACGAATTCCGGTTCGGCCAGGAGCCCGCGGCCCATGCCGATCATGTCGCATTTGCCGCTTGCGAGCGCCTCTTCCATCACGCCGACATGGCGGATGTTTCCGGTCGCCTCCACCGGCACGTGTACGGCTTTCTTTACCGTTTCGGCAAGGTGGATCTTCCAGCCCTCGGGGCGATGCCCGTCGCCGGACATGCCGGTGATATCGGTCAGTCCGCCGCCGGCGCTCACCGAGATCAGGCACACGCCGTGCTGCTCCATGATCCTGCAGATCTCGGCGCAGTACTCCGGCGTCATGCCTCCCGGGACGCCCATATCCCAGCCGTTGATCTTCAGCGTGATCGCGAAGTCCGGTCCGCAGACGTCCCGCGCGCGGTCGAGGATCTCGGTACTGAATCGCGTCGCGTTCTCAAGCGTGTCCGCGCCGTAAGCGTCCGTACGCTTATTGAAGTACGGGACCGCGAACTCCTCGATCAGGTAGTTGTGCGCCATGTGCCACTCGCAGCCGTCGGCCCCTGCCTCTTTCACGCGGCGCATCGCCGCTAAAAACTGATCCTGGATGTGACGGAGCTCGTCAAGAGTGAAGTCATGCGGGTACTTCGTCTGCTCCGGAGAGCAGCCGTAGTTCGCTTTGCCGGGATGCCAGAGCTGGAAAAAAATCTTCGCGCCGTATTGGTGCACGCTGTCCGTCAGTTTTTTGAGACCGGGAATGAACTTGTCGTCGTAGAGGCCCGGCTGGCAGGGAAGTTTGGACGGGTAATCGTCACAGACGATGCAGGCGCCGGTCGTGATCAGCGCGACGCCGTTTTTGGCGTAATTGGTATAGTAGGCGATCTGACGCTCGGTCACGAAATGGTCGGGCGTGGAGAGATTCTTTGCCATTCCGAGATAGGCGATCCGGTTTTTCAGGGCGAGCGGCCCCGCCTGGATCGGCTGTAATACTTGATATACTTGCTTCATTTCAAACCTCACTCGCTTTGCAGGCTTTCCAAACTGCTTTTTGAAGATATCCGCCTTTGCTCACGAATAGGCCAGGCCACCGGTCATTAAACCCAAAACCAGCGCAGAGCAAACGCCGAAAAACACGAAGATGATATTCGGCAGCAGCACCTGTTTGACTGTCAGGTTGCCGCCGTATACGATCGGCGCGGTCGGCGTCGACGACGGCATGACGTATGCCATGCTGGACGAAAGCCCCAACAGCATGATGATGACTGCAGGGTGGATCGTCGACTCCCCGGAAGCGTACATCTCGGAAAACACCGGCGCAAATACCGTGATCACCATCGTCATCGTCACCATGTTCGAAATAAAGTTGGTAATGACGGCGGCGATCACAGCCGCAAAGATCAAAAGCATGATCGGCGAGAATCCTGCCACCAGCGGGCTCATCAGTGAGGTGATCCACGCGGTGATCCCAAAATCCGCACTCCCTGTATACGTTGTAAACAGCATCACAACGCCCAGGAAGAGGATCAATGTCCACGGCAGTTTCGCAGCATCTCGTTGAATCCGAACCAATGGTTCGCCTTCTACCGGCACGATGCACATGATGATGACGGGGATATAGTAAGCCAGCACAGTCTCATACGTTCCAAAATACGCTGCTATCCCACCCAGGAATTTCAGCGACGGAAGCAGCAGCACCGCAAAGCAAAGGAGCATCATCCATATTGAAAACACAGCCCTTTTGCTGAGCGGATGATCGGCGAGCTCTTTCCGGATCGCCTCAACATCATAGCTGCTGAATTTCTCTGTTCTGGGGTTCGTAATAAAGAAAAAGGTGAGCACTGCGAATATGATGCAAGCGATATTGATCGGCACCGTGATCGCAAGATACTTCAGCACATCGATCTCGAAGCCATTGCTGGTAACAAAATTCATCAGCATCGCAGGGATCACTTTGCCGAACGGAACCATAAATTCCGCGGTGACCGAAAGCCAAAACAGTGACAGGAAGCTGGCTTTATACAGATTCTCCTCTTTTCGGACGTCCAGCTTTTCCATAGACGCGCGAATGATCGGGGTAAGAACCAACACCGCCAGCATTGCGGATACCAGAATAGAGATCACATACGTCGCAAGGATGATGGAAAGCAGGAAAACGAACGGTCTTCCCTTTATTGCCTTAAGCGAAAGAAACCATTTTGCAATATACTGGGCGGCTCCTGTTTCCTCCAGCTTTGCAGAGATTGTCATCGCGGCGATCACCAGTGCGCAGACATAATTACCATATACCGTGCTGAAAATGTCCGTTGCATCGATGATATTGAATACGCCAAGCGCGATCATCGCCAACAGGCTTGGCCATGCCGTATCGCAGCTGATCCAAAGGAAAATGGTCGCAACGAACACTCCCAAAAAAGAAGCGCCTTTTTCCGTCAGTCCCCCATCGACCGGCACCGCGATCTTCAAGATGATCGCAATGACTGCTGCAATTGCCAAGAAGAGCAGGTCATGTTTCACTTTGGGCGAAAGATGATTCGCTATCGAGTTTTGATTGTTCATTGCTTTCTCTCCTAAAAACAATAATCAAAAATGATCGGTTTCTTTTGACTGCTCGCCTTTTTGGAATGCCATATCTGCAGCGGCCGTCTTCCAAAACACGGCCTCACAGCCTGCAGATATGGCGCATATAAGTTTGGGTACGATCAAAGCATGAACAGGTCTCCGCTGGCGCGAACGGTGATATCGCTGATATTGACGCCCCAAGGCTGGTTGATCGCATAGATGATATTGTCCGCCAGATACTGGGGCGGCAGCGACCAGAGCTGAATGCTGTTCGGATCCAGACACTCCTGCGGGACTTTTCCCTCCGCTTTGAGCGCCGCACGTCTTTTCCATTCGACAAACTCATCCTGCAGGATGCCCACATTCCCCTCGCCGTTGATCACGCTCTGCATCAGGCCGGTCGGAACGCCCGTGGGGCGGATGACGGTCGTTTTGATCTTGCCGCGCGCCTCTTTGTTGAAAGACTCAGTGATGATGCGGACCGAGGCCTTGCTCGCAATATATGCGGCCGCGCCCTTGGCCGGGAAATTGCCCCAGATCGAGCTGAGGTTGATGATCTGACCCTGTCCTTGTTCGATCATGATGTCATGGACAGCTTCCATCCCGTAAAGAGTGCCCTTGATGCTCACATCGATGCAGAGATCCCAGGCCTTCCATGCCTTCTCGTGATCCGCAATATAGGCGATCGGCATGGTACCCGCAATATTGACGATCACGTCGATGCGGTCAAAGACTTTTTTGCATTCCGCCGCCATGGCGAACATCTCATTGTGGGAGCAGACGTCCGCCGGATAGTATGCAGCCTCGGCGCCGCTGCCCCGCAGTTCCTCCGCCAAAAGCCGAATGCCTTCCTCTTTGATATCCGTCAGAAAAACCTTTCCCCCGAGAGCGGAGGCCTTACGCGCCACAAGCCCTCCAAAGGTACCTGCTGCGCCGGTAATAATGATGACTTTATCTTTCACATAATTGGTTTCCATGAAATAGATTGCCTCCTTCAGAAGCCTCACGCGGAATTATTGTTTTGCTTCCTTCTCTCCGGTTCGAGGAGAGAGCGCGATTGCCACCAGAATCAGAATCATACCAACGACGCTAATTGCAGAAAGGCTATACATAGCCGTGCCATAGCTCACTTTCCCGCTGGCTTCATAGATGCCATTTACTACAAGAGATGCAAATGCGCCTGCCCACATAGCGCCGCCCTGCAAAATGCCATAAAGCCGTGCAAAGCGCTCTCTACCATAGCTCTCCATGACCACGTAAGATGCCGTCAAGTGATATGTCGGGAAAGTGATGCCAAACAATAAGCAAGCAAGTCCCAGCCAAATTGCTCCGGAGCCGCTCATAAACAGCGCGATCGGTGCCAGAACTCCGGTAATTCCGAAGATGACCGTAGCGCCCTTGCCTCCGACTCTTTTAATAACTGACCCCAGCAAAAGGAAACCAAGTGCGCCGCAAATTTTTGCTATTGTGGTATAGTTTGAGGCTGCCAACGGAGCGATGCCAACATTTCGCATGACATTCGAAAGATTCTGCGAAAGGCCGGGGTTGACCAGGCACAGCATGAACAGGCCGACCCACATCAGCCAGAAGGCCGCGGTCTTCATTTCCGGCACAGCTCCGGTCTCTTTCTTCTTTTCCTTATCCACGACTGCCTCAGTGCCTCCCAGGGGCAGCTGCCCGCACGCGGCAGGGGATTCTTTCACCAAAATCAGGCACAGTGGGATCGCAATGACCCAAAGAAGCCCGGCAACAATAAAATACGCAGTACGCCAGTTGGTTAACTCAATAAACTGACCACTGATGAAGGAGAATGCCGCGCTACCGAATGCCATCGGCAACATCGCATAGCTGATCACCTGATCGCGCTTGTCTACGAACCAGCGCGTCAAGATCAGTGATACGATCGCATTGGTGGCACAGCCCATGGAAATGCCGCCCATTGCGCCGCCGATATAGAGGTGAAGCACCGATCTGCTCATACCATAGACGACATAGTGCAGTCCGCAAAAAACGATGCCGGTAAGCATTGTGTTTCTTGCGCCGATCTTTTTGACGATGTTATAAAAGAAGGTGTTGACGAGAAACGCGATCGTGGAGCAGCAGGTCGCCATCAGCGAAACTGCCGTGGGTGAATACTTCTCCGTTTCCAGAATATAAGGGAAATAAACACCGAATGTTGTCAGCGCGCCTTGTGTGCAAAACACAATGATTGCGCAACCTATAGCTACTCCGTAGCCATAGAAGCTCTTGTTTTTACCGATTTCAGCCATTTTACTTTCTCCCTTTCGTTGTTTTTTATATTCACCGGAGTTCATGTGCACTGTGAATCCGGTAAACAGCGTCAACCGTTCATCTCTCTCCGAGCCCTGCGCGATATGTCAAATTTTTTCTCTCCTCACCCCGCCAAAATGACGAATGTCACATTTTATTCAATCGCGCATGTATAATTTGCCGCAACACGCTTTTCAGGATATCGAAGCAGAGCACATCATGCACTGTTATATTATACATACTCGGCTGTATAATATTGAGGCGTCTAATCCGCTTCTGCCCCGCAATGTCTTGGTTGCAGAAGCGGTATTTTTATCATGCTTGCTTCATCCATCATATTCAGCGAAACAAAACTGTTCGCATATATTGCTCCATCTCCTGAAGCATTTCTTCCGTATCTAAATGAAATACGTTCTCATTGATATTGATTCGGATCTCCCGCAGACCGCCATAAAGGGCGAAGAGCGTTTGAACGCAGCGCTCCGGTGTGACACCGTCTCTCAATTCCCCGCGTTTCTGCGCCGCCCTGAGCGCCTGCAGTTTCACCTCATACGTTTTTGACAGGGACTCATCCCAAATACGCTGCGCTTTCTTCATTTCTGTGCCGCCATTCAAAAGCGCAAAATGAGCGCATGTGCTGAAGTCGAGAGATTTCAATCTGTGTCTCAAATCCTCCATGAATATCTCGTACATCTTTTTTCCTCTGGAAGGATCAAACAGCTTTTCAACGTCTCTGAGCATGCCGCTGATATGGTATTCCACCGTTGCGGTGAATAATTCATTTTTGTTTTTATAATGATAATATAACGGTCCCCTCGAGATATTCAATCTGTCGGAAATATCCGTCATTTTGGTTTCCACGTAACCTTTTTCAGTGAACACTTTCTCTGCTTCCCGCAGAATATCTTCCTTTAAGCGTTCTACATCTTCAGTGTTTCTCTTCACTGGATTATTCCTTTCTCCGGGGAGACTATTGTATTGATTGACAATCGAAAGATTCACTCTCCTCCCGCTTTATCAATCATCCGTGTATGTATAATAGTGCTTTTACTCTCTTTTGTCAAGCCCCTTTTTGCTTATTTTACAATATTTTCTGATTATACACTGGTTTTCCTGACAGTATGCATATATATCTTCTCACACGGTTGCTTTCATAAATCGCCCCGCCGGAGGGTTGTCTCCGGCGGGGCACAGTTTTTTTGGCGTGTTTTGCTTGAGCTTCCCTCACCGCTCCAGCACGCGGCAGAGCATCTGCGCGGCTTCGGCGCGGGTGGCGGTTTTGGCGCCGTCATAGCGGTCGCCGATCAGGAAGAAGGCCTGCGCGAGCGCCGCGTAGCCGCGCTCGGCGGCCGGGATCGACGCCGCGTCGGATACGCTGGGTGCGAAGACCTCGACATGCTGCGCGACGGGGCCGTAGCCGCAGGCGTTGATCAGCATGCGCACAAGATCCGCGCGCTTGATCGCGGCGTCATCCTTGCGCTCGGCGGGGCTCAGCGCGCCCAGGGAATACACTGCCTGATAGGCGCCGTTCTTCTCCTGCTCCGTCGCCTCGTCGGCATCAACGCGATAGCCGCGCGTGGATGCGAGCAGGCACACGGCGTCCCACTGCGTCAGGGCCTTTGCCGGACGGAAGCTGCCGCCGTAATAGCCGATGCCGTAGTCGGCAAGGCGCAGGATCTCAGCCTCGGCGGCCGTGCCGGCGACGTCGGTATAGCTGATCTCGCGCGAGGGATCCTGCCCCTCCACGATTTTGCCGGTCTTCGCGTCGATGCCGGAGAACCAGCCCTCGCGCTCAAGGCCGTAGGAAAGGCGAAGCTCCTGATAGCTCTGATAGCCCTTCATGCCAAGGCTGTCGCTGTTCTCACGCTCCCGGGCAAAGCCGCGGTAGCCGAGCGTGACGGTGTAGCTTTGATACCATGTGTCCTCGGCGGCCTGACGGCTCACGATGCCGCTCGCGGATGCGAAGGTGATGTCTTCATCGTAGTGGCTGTTCATCTGCACGACCGTGCCGAGACGGCTGTCGATGCCGACGGTATAGGCGTTCTCGGGGAAGAAATAGCCGGCGTTCTTCTGCGCAAAGGTAAAGGTATAGTACTCATTCCCCGTCTCGGGCGCGTCGTTCTGGTCATAGAGCGCCATCTTCGCGGCGTTCGGCGTCAGGCGCTTTAAGTACGCTTCAGCCGTCGCGCGCGCGGTCGAGGCACTCACAGTGACCTTCGCGTTCTCGCGCCAGGGCGTCGAGACCCAGAGGTTTTCCACCGCGCCCGTGCGGGCGTCGACGGTAAAGGAGGCCATGCGCGTGCCGTCCTCGCCGTCCAAAACATACTGCAGATTGCAGTTCACCTTCGTTGTGCCCTTGTCGTCGGTCTCGCCGACAGAGTAGCGCGCGCTCTGGATGCGGAAGCCGTCCAGGCCGTAGGCGCTCTCGGCGCGGATCTTCTGATCCAGCGCGTCCTGCGATAAAACGCCCTTGAGCTTGTCGACGCCCTCGAGCTCGGCCGCGGTGAGCTGCATCTCCTCGGCCGCGCCCTCGTCCTTCATCATCGAGGCGCTCGCGCCGTTGGCGCGGAAGATGCCGATCGGATATGCGTTTTCAAGCAGCTCGCCGGTCTGGGCATCCACGAAGCGGGGTGCTGCGCTCTTTTCGACATAGCGCAGCACGGCGCGGTTCGTATCGCCGTCCTCGCGCACGTAGATCGGCTCAAGCGTGATCGTGCCGCGGAGCTTGCTCCCGGCGGAGGCGGCTGTGACCGCGGGCTTCGCGGACGGCACGCCGCCGACATAGCTGAGTTCCGGGCTGTCGCGCCAGAAGTTCGAGACGGCTCCGTCGCTGCCGCGGACCGTGCAGGACCAGGTGAGCGGAGTGGGCAGGCCGTTTATGGATATCATGCCGGAAAAATACAGGTCCGTCTCGCCGATGCTGCGGCCGCCCCGGTTTTCAGAGAATTCGATGCTCTCATGCGCGCGCAGAAGCGGCCTGATGAAGGCCTCGGCGGTCTTTTTCGCCGCGGCGGCGTCGAGCTTCGGGAAGGTGCCGAGATACGACGAGTAGCTGTAGGTATCGTTCCCGCTCACCCAGTAGGATAAAATCGTGCCGTCCTCGAGCGCCTCGACGTTCAGCTGCCGGCTCGGCCCGCTCCAGCGGAGCGACCAGCGCGTCCCGAGCTCTTCCTCATTCATGCTGCCGCTGAAGGTCGGGTAGTCCTCGGTTTTGAGCTTCAGGGCGGTCTTGACCTTCGCGGTGACGGCCGCGAGCCGGGCGTCGGCGCTCTCACCCTCAGCCGCGGCGGGAATGCCCAGAGCGGCGAGCAGCGCCGCACAGAGCAGCAGGCACAAAAAACGTTTCATTTACAGAAGCCTCCTTTGAAAACGGATTCACTGTTATAATAGACGCAGCGCTGCGGAAAAGGTTCCCGCGGCGCCATATTTTTACTGATATATCCGCCTGAGCTTTTCGAGTGCCGCCGTAAACTCCTCGGGCAGCGGCGCGTGAAACTCGACCGCCTCGCCGGTCCGCGGGTGGATGAGCCGAAGGCCGGAGGCATGCAGGCACTGGCCGTGCAGGTTCGGGTCCTCTTTTTTCGTGCCGTAGACCGGATCGCCGAGGATCGGGTGCCCGATGTGTGAAAGATGCACACGGATCTGATGCGTGCGCCCGGTCTCGAGCCGGCAGGCAAGGTGCGTCAAGCCCTCGAAGCGCTCCAGGACCCGCCAGTGCGTAACGGCCGGACGCCCGCCGGCGATGACCGCCATCTTCTTGCGGTCCTGCGGGGATCTGCCGATCGGCGCGTCGACCGTGCCGGCGTCCTCGCGGAAGCGTCCGCGGGCCAGGCACTCGTAGGTCCGGGCGAGCGAGTGGTCGGAGAGCTGCGCCGAGAGCTTTTGGTGCGCAAAGTCGTTCTTCGCGGCGACGAGCAGCCCCGAGGTGTCCCGGTCGATCCGGTGGACGATGCCCGGCCGCTCCGCGCCGCCGATGCCGGAGAGAGAGCCGGCACAGTGATAGAGCAGCGCGTTGACAAGCGTGCCGGAGGCGTGCCCCGGTGCGGGATGCACGACCATGCCCTTGGGCTTGTTGATCACGATGAGGTCCGCGTCCTCGTACACGATGTCGAGCGGGATGTTCTCCGGCAGCGCCTCGATCGGCTCCGGCTCAGGCAGCGTCACCGCGATCGTCTCGCCGCCGTCGAGGCGGCAGCTCTTCGCGGCCGCGGCGCCGTTTAAGAGCACCTGCCCGCTCCGGATCAGCTTCTGCGCGAGCGAGCGCGTAAGCTCGGGCACGGCCGCGGCAAGATAAGCGTCCAGCCGCTCCCCGGCAGCCTCTGCCGGCGCGTTAAGGATCAGCGGTTCCATCGCTTTGTTCCTCCCGCGTCGCGGGTGCGGACGCATCCGCGGCGTCTCCAGGCGGCGGGGCCGTGAGGTCTTCGGCATCCTGCGCGTCTGCCGCGTTCTCCCTCATCCGGCTTTGCGCTGCAAAGCCACCTTCCCCCGCTGGGGGAAGGAATTCAGAGACCTCCGCAAGCTCCGGCTCTGCCCCGGCCGTCTCGTTCGCGGCTTCCCTGGCCTCCTTCTCCTCGTGGAGCAGGAAGTAGTACAAAAGCCCCAGCCCGCAGCCGCAGGTGATGCAGATATCCGCGATGTTGAATACCGGGAACGAGAAGAGCTGCAGCGAGAACATGTCCACGACGTAGCCGAGGCGGATGCGGTCGATGAGGTTCCCGATGCCGCCGGATAAGATCAGCGTGAGCGCGACATAGCCCAGCGGGTGCTGTACGACCCGCCGCACAAGCAGTACGGCGACGAGGATCATGATCGCGGCGGTGAGCCCGATCAGGAACCAGCGCTGGCCGGAGAACGAGGACCAGGCCGCGCCGTAGTTGTGCACGGTCTCGAGCTGGATGAGCCCGGGCAGCAGCGGCCGCACCTCCCCGAGCGGGAGCGTCGAAACGATATGGAATTTAAAGGCCTGATCTGCCGCGAGAGCGATCGCCCCGAGGCAGAGGCAGAGCAGAGCAAGCATGCTGCGCCTCCTGCTTATTATTAAAAGGCGACCCCGCCCGGGCCCTGGGCGCGAGCGGGGTTCATAGCTTATTCGAGTACGGGGAGATTTGCGACGACGGCGGCGCAGCGCGGGCAGAGCGTCGGGTGCTCGGCGACGGAGCCGACGCTCGTGAGCTGCTTCCAGCAGCGCTCGCACTTCCGGCCCTCGGCCTCGGTGACGGCGACCCGGACGCCGGGGATCGAGGTCTCGGCCGCGGCGGCGTAGACGTCTGCATCGCAGGCGCGCTCGACCTCGGAAACGATGAACAGGTCGGCGAGGTCGTCGGCAAAGCGCTGCTCGATCGCGTCCAGCGCGGCGTTTTCTCCGCTTTCGGTCACGAGCGTGACGCAGGCCTCGAGCGCCTTGCCGATGCGCTTTTCGGCGCGGGAGCGCTCGAGCGCGGCGTTGACCGACGTACGCAGGGCGATCAGCTGATCCCACGCGGCCATCTCGTCGGATGAGAGCGCATAGTCCGCAAAGGGCTGGTGCATGTCGTTGAATACGATGTTGCGCTTGTCGTCACCCTCGCGGTGCGGCATCGCAAGCCAGATCTCGTCGCAGGTGAAGGGCAGGATCGGCGCCATGATGCGCGTGATCGTATCGAGGATGATGTAGAGCGCAGTCTGCGCGCTGCGGCGCTTCTGGCCGTCGCGCTCCTCGCAGTAGAGGCGGTCCTTGATGATGTCGAGATAGAAGTTCGACATGTCGACGACGCAGAAGTCGTTGACCGCGTGTGTGATGACGAGGAACTCGTAGTTGTCATATGCGGTGAAGCAGCGCTCGATCAGCGCGTTCAGGCGGGTGATCGCCCAGCGGTCGATCGGCAGCAGCGCCGAAGCCGGGAGCAGCTCCGCCGGGTCGAAGCCGTCGAGGTTGCCGAGGCAGTAGCGCGCGGTGTTGCGGAACTTCAGATAGTTCTGCGAGAGCTGCTTGAAGATCTCCTTGGAGCAGCGCACGTCGACGTGGTAGTCGGCGCTCGCGGCCCACAGGCGCAGGATGTCCGCGCCGTACTGGTTCATGACCTCGTAGGGATCGATGCCGTTGCCGAGCGACTTGTGCATGGCCTTGCCCTCGCCGTCCACGGTCCAGCCGTGGGTGACGCACTCTTTGAAGGGCGCACCCTGGCCGAAGGCGCCCACGGCAGTCAGCA
>CAMNAE010000011.1 GCA_946530565.1 uncultured Oscillibacter sp. | reverse complement strand
TAAGCACTTCCCCGGCCACGGCGGCCCGGTCGGCGACACGCACGAGGGCTTCTCCGCCACGCCGCGTACGCGCGAGGAGCTGGAGGCGGAGGAGCTGCTGCCCTTCCGCACGGCCGTTTACGCGGGCGCCAGATGCATCATGGCGGCGCATCTCGCGGCCCCGGCGCTCTCGGGCGACGAGACGCCGGCCTCGCTCTCACACGCGATTCTGACCGATCTTCTGCGTGAGGAGATGGGCTATGACGGACTCATCGTGACCGACGCACTGAACATGGGCGCGATCGCAGAAAACTACGCCACCGGCGAGGCGGCGGTCCTGGCCGTCGAAGCCGGCGCGGATCTTTTGCTGATGCCGAGCGACGTCGAGGCGACGCTCACCGCGCTCGTATCTGCGGTCGAGGACGGCCGCCTCAGCGAAGCGCGCATCGACGAGAGCGTCGAAAGGATCCTCAAGGTCAAAGAGAAGCTTTCTTAAAAAGAGCCCTCCTGAGCGACAAAGCTCTGGAGGGCTCTTTTTATTTCCGATCCCTGACTCACCGCATCGCGATCGTGATCTCGGTCTCGCAGGCGAGCTCGCCGTTTAAGTAGGCCGCGCCCTTGCAGGTCGCGATCGCCTTTTCCGGCCGCTCGCTCATGAGGTCCGCGTGCAGCTCGATCGTGTCGCCCGGGCTGATCTTCTTGCGGAAGCGCACGTTGTTGATGCCGAGGAACAGCGGCACCAGGCCCTTGTACTCAGGCTTCGTCATGAGCACGAGGTCGGTCGCCTGCGCGGTCGCCTCGACGGTGTAGGCGCCGGGAAAGACCGGGTCGCCCGGGAAGTGGCCCTTGAAGATCTCGCGGTCGGGGCTCACATAGAAGCTCGCGACGCACTTCTGCCCCGGGATCAGCTCGCTCACGGTGTCGATCAGGAGCATCGGGTCGCGGTGAGGGATGATCTCCATCACCTGCTCATGGGTCAAAGAAATCGACTCTGCCATAAATAATTCCTCCTTGTGAGAATGTGGGGTTCAGTCGTCGCGGCGGATGGCGAAGCCGCGGCTCTCAAGACTCTCCTCGACCTCCTGCTGGCCCTCGGTGTGGAGCACCATGACGGGCAGACCGCTCAGGCGGTCGCAGGTCTGATAGAGGTAGTCGATGTTGACGCGCATATCGTCGAGCGCCTCCAGGAGCTTGGCAAGGGCGCCGGCCTCGTCGGGGATCGCGACGGCGAGCACATCGTGCACGCGGCACAGATAGCCCTCGCGCTCGAGGATCTCGACGGCCTTCGGCGGGTCGGCGACGGTCATGCGGATGATGCCGAACTCGGCGCTCTCGTTGGTGATCGAGCTTAAAACGTTGACCCCGCCGTTCGCCAGAAGCGCATGGATACGGTGGAGCGCCCCGCGGCGGTTCTCGGTATAGATGGAAAGCTGTTTCATAACGTCGTTTCCTGCTTCCTCAATAGAATTCGCGCTTATTTTAACAGACTCCTCCCCATTTGGCAAGAAGTTTACAAATAAACAATGACAAATCAGGAAAAAGCGTGTATAGTAGCAGTAACATCAAAAAAAAGCCCCGCGGGTGCACTTTCCCCGGCTCCCGTCCCTAATCCCTAATCCCTATTCCCTAATCTCTAATCCCTATTCCCTAAGGAGTTCACTATGCGTCTTTTGCGTTCTGCCATGGAGCGTTTTCTGCTCCGGCATCCCAATTTCGGCATTCCCAACCTCACGCGCATCTACATCGTCGGCACGGCGATCGTCTTCATCCTCACGATGTTCTCCAGCGCCTCCGCGGTCGCGTTCCTGCGTCTCAACTTCAGCGCGGTGCTCCGCGGCGAGGTGTGGCGGCTCGTCACGTTTCTCTTCGTCTCCGGCACGGGCTTTGGCAGCGGCTTCGGGATGTTCTTCTTTGCGATCTATCTCTACTTCTGCTATTTCATCGGCACGACGCTTGAGCGCACCTGGGGCACCGGCCGCTTTACGATGTACTGCCTGATCGGCTACGTGCTCACGATCCTCTCCTCCGCGCTCGTCTACGCGCTCACCGGCAGCGGCTACGGCGCCGACGCAGGTTATCTCTTCGCCTCGATGTTCCTCGCCGTCGCGACGCTCTATCCCGAAAACCGGGTGCTGCTCTTCTACATCATCCCGATCAAAATGAAATACCTCGCCTTCATCGGCCTTGCCTGGATCGCGCTGCAGGTGATCCTCTCGGCCCTCAGGCTGAACCTTCTCGGCGTGCTTTTGCCGATCGCGGGCATCTTCAACTACCTGCTCTTCTTCGGCGAGACGCTCATGGAGCTCGTCCGCGGCGGCGCGGGCCGTGTGCGCTATCGCGCCGACCCGAAGGTCATCCGCTTCCGCGACGCGCAGAAGAAGGCGCAGCAGCGGCCGAGCCTGGAGCGCAAATGCGCCGTGTGCGGCAGAACCGAGGAATCCAATCCCGAGCTCACGTTCCGCTTCTGCTCCAAGTGCGCCGGCTACCACTGCTTCTGCGAAGACCATATCTTCTCGCATGTGCACTTCACCGAGGAATGATCATGCAGCAAAACAAGAGCCGCCCTGATGATGCAGGGCGGCTCTTGTTTTGCATGAACGTTTATTCCTCTTCTTTGACGATCTGGCTGTCTGCGGCGTTCTTCTGCACGGACGCGATGCCGTTCAGGCAGCTCTTCATGGCCTTGTAGCCCTCACTGACCGCGATGATCTGGCCGTTCGTGGCCTTGAGGCGGAAGCGGAACTCGCCGGCCTTGTCGGTGTAGATCTCGAACTTCGGGTGCTTGACAGCCTCGAAGCCCTCCTGCGTCTGATCCTCGATCCCGGCCTTCGGGGCGTTGCGCTGTACGCTCGCAATGCCCTTCTTGCAGGAAGCCAGGCTGTTGTAGACCTCGCTCGTCGCGATGACCTCGCCGTTGGTGGCCTTCAAATCAAATTTGACGCCGGTCTTGGTGGTCTTGATCAGAAATTTGCCCATAGACGAACCCTCCAGTCAACATATTTGGGAATTGCGCTCTTTAAATGCCATTATAATCCGACAATGCCGAATGTGCAAGAGGGTTTTGCCTGTTTTTTCGTGAAAATGCCGAAAAAACACTCTTTTCAAAGTCTGAGCCGCCCCGCGCATGGGCGAGACGGCTCGCGTTTTTCTCAGGCGCTCCGCTTCTTTTTCAGGTACACGCCCGCCCCCGCGATGAGGAGCAGCGCCATGCCGGCAAGCGCGTGCGTGCCGCTGCCGCCGGTGGAGGGCAGCGCGTAGCCGGTGGAGTTGGAGACCTTCAGGGTATAGACGCCGCTCGCGCTGTCATAGCTCAGGCCGCTGCCGCTCATCGAGAGGTTGCTGCCCTCGTCATAGGTGACGCCGGGGTTGTCCAGCTGCCACACCGTGACGACCACGGGTTCAGAGCGCACGTTGTATCCCGTGGGCGCGCTCGTCTCGATGAGATGATAGACGCCGACCGGAAGGGAGAAGACCGTTTCGCCGCCCTGCGCGATCAGGCCGTCGCTGCCGGAGACCAGGCCCGTATACAGCGCGGGCTCCACGCGCTCCGAACCGTCCACGCGGTAGAGGTCGAAGCGGGCGCCGGCGAGCGCGCGGTGGGTCATATCCACCTTCAGGATGCTGACGCCGCGCACCTTGCCGTTGGCGATGGTAACGGTGATCGAGGCCTGCCCGGACGCGGGATCCAGCGTCTGTCCGAGCGAGAAGGGCGAGGGCTCGGGGTTCAGGATCGTCACTCTGCCGTCGGTGCCGAGCGTGAAGTTCAGGTCCTCGCTGAGCTTCCCGTAGCCGTCGGGCGCCGCGGTCTCTTCCAGATAGTAGGTCCCCGCCTTCAGCGTCCCGTCGAGCCCGGCGATCACGCCGTTCACGTCGGAGATGAGATCCTCGTAGCCGCTGCGCGGCGTGTAGCCCTTGATATACGCGTGGTCGGAATCGCTCCACACCGCCGGATACAGGGCGAAGTGCGCGCCGGCGAGCAGGCCGGAGTCCGCCAGATCCACCTTGAGGAACTGCAGCGAGGACGGCCTGTTTTTGATCGTGATCGCGGCAGTCATGCCGCCGCCCGGCTCCGTATCCAGCTCGTGGAGGCCGTCCGGGCCCGTCACGCTCACCGCTCCCTCGGCGCTGACCGCGATGCTCCAGCCCGTGTCGGGCGCCGTGAAGCCAGACGGCGTCACGGTCTCGGTAAGCGTGTACGTTTTGCCGCTGCTCAGATACGCGATCGTGATGCGTCCGTCCGCGTCCGAGGTATAGCTCGCCGCGCCGACGCTGCGGCCGGTGGTGTCGTCCACAAGGGTGAAGACCGCGCCGGCGAGCGCGTTGCCGCCGAGATCCTGCTTGTTCAGCACGATGCCGGGGCGGGCGTTTGTCACGGTATCGATGCGGATATTGCTGTTGCGGCCCGTGGAGGCGCCTGTGGTATAGCTGACGGTATAGGTCTCCTCCTGCCGCGTTCCGCCCGCGGCCTTTGGCGCCGCGCCGATGCGGATCGGGTCCCCGTTTTCGATCGGCGTCACATGCGCGGCGCTGTCCACCGTGACCCTGCCCTCGCTGTCGACCGCGCTGATGTGCGCGGCGTCGATCGAGACTTCGCGGATGATGAAGCGGTCAAAGGTGTAGGTCGTCCCGCCCTGCTGCAGATCCGGGAAGAAGAAGTAGGCCTCGGAATCCGCGTTCTGCAGCTGCCGCACGGTCTCGGTGAGCAGGATCTCATCCTTCTCGCTCCGCTGCAGATACACGGCGAGATAGATTGGGTCGTGATCGGTGAAGTCCCTGTCCGTCCAGACCTTCTTCGCGGTGAGGCCCCAGCCCTCCTGGTTGCGGACCTCGAGCATGGGCGATTCGAGCTTGCGGATGGTGTCGCTGATGGGCTCCGCGGTCGCCGTGCTCCATTCGGTCAGCACGTGCCGGTCATACGCGCCGCCCTCGGTGTAATAGACATAGTTCTCAGCGAGGTCGGTGCGCACATAGCCGTCGGACGCGCGGCGGGTGTAGCCGCGCGGGATCTCCCCGTCGCGCTCCTCGACCTTGAACTGCGTGCCGACGATCAGGTCGTGCAGCTCGACCGTATAGCCCGCGGGGATCTTTGAGATCGCGCCGTTCATCGAGGTCGTGAAGGTCGCGCTGCCCAGCGTATCCTCGTCCAGCGCCAGCAGGGATTCGATATTGCTCACCGGGAGCGCGTCGAAGCGCTGCGCGGCGCTGTTCCAAGTGCAGTAATGCCCCGCGGGATCCTTCACATAGTAGGCATACATGTTCGCGAGGGGCAGATTCTCAGGATCTGCGAACTTGTTGCCGAGATACAGGCGGAAGTTGAAGGTGTCGTCGATCAGCGCCGCCTGCGCGTCGGTCAGCAGCACGCCGCTCTGGTCATAGACCGCCTTCTTGAAGGAGAGCGTGCGCATCGCCTCCGGCGGCACGGCGTTGGTGTACTCCACGCGCGGACGCTCGTCGGTGGTCCTGAAGTCGATGCCGAAGTCCGTGTTCGAGGTGCCGGGATAGCAGGTGGTCGACGCCGCCTCGGCAGCTCCGCCGTCGGTATTTGCGTAGGGCTTTCCGAAGATCTCGGAGCCGTTGACCTCGACGCCGGTATACACGTCGGTATCGATGCCGCACTCGATGATCTTGTAGCGGTAGGTGTGCTCCGGAAGGTGGATCACCGCCGTCTCGCCCGGCCGCAGGAGGAAGACGTTTTCGTACGTCAGGCCGTCGAAGGTCAGGCTGTCCCGGTAGGGCACAAGGGTGTTGGTGCCCTTGTACACGACCCGCAGCGGGTTGGCGCTCGTGGCCGCCTGCTCCATCAGAACGGGGCTGTTGTAGCCGTTCGGGATCAGATCGCCCGATTCGTCATACGCGTAGGTGCCGTCCGGGTTGGTCTCGAAGCGCACGGTCTCATACCAGATCTGATAGGGATACTGGATCAGCGAGTTGGAGGGGCTGAGCGCGCCTTTGAGCTTTTTCGCGAGCTCCACGGTCCCGGGCTGCACGGAGGCAAGGTTGAAGCGCATCTTCAGATTCGAGGCGCCCGCGCCGCGCTCCATGTAGAACATCTTCATCCTGTGGGTGGAGTAGTCCGGGAAGATATGGACAGTTTTGCCGTCGACCGTCTTTTCCTCAAAGACCTCGTCCAGCTTCGCGCTGACCTCCGCCGCCGTCATTCCGCGCGCGAGATAGTTTTTCCGGAAGAGCTCGTAGAGCGTCGTGCGCGTCCTGTTGTTCACGACCTCGCCCGTGCGGAAGTTCACGGAGCCGCCGAGCGCGCTGTGGATGCCGCCCAGATCCAGCACGAGCTCCCCGTCCACATAGAACCAGAAGTCGTCGTCGCCGGTGAACTCGAAGATGATGTCGTGGCCCCAGTTGTCGAGCCCGTTCGGAGTCTGTGTGAAGCTCGCGGAGAGCTCCATGCCGAAGAAATAGTCCGCCTGATCCAGGGGGATGCTGTACAGCGGCTCGCCCTTGCGCGGATCGGAATCCGGCAGTTCCACGGCTTCGACGCTCGTGCGGTTGGTGATGACGTCCCCTCTCACGTCGAGGGCGTAGCCCGTTTCCGCGCTGATGTCGTTGAAGGGCATGAACTGGCCGTGTTCTCTGGTGTCGCTGCGCGTCGTTCCGATCGCGCCCAGCTGGTCATAGACCGTGAACGTCCCGTCGTCGTTCAGGTGCGCGAAGTTCTGCGTGCTGTCATACTCAAAGTAGCCGCTCTCGTTGTAGACGCTCTGGATGAACAGATGGTCGACCGTCGTCATCCCGGTAAAGAGCTCCGAGAGGCTACGCCCCGCGCTGCCGGTATGCGCCGTCGTGACCGGATAGCCGTCCACAAGATCGGTCGAGAGCAGGCCTTCATCCTGATTCCTCGCGTCGAACGGATGGGATCCGAAGAACGGGTTCTGTACGGAATCGCGCTCGTTCAGGAGCGCGTTGTTGAAATCCACCATCTTCATGCTGATGCCGTAGCGGTTGCCGTTCACGGTCTCCACGCTCGTGGTCGGATCTGCCGGCTGAACCGGCGGAATGACCGTTGCAAAGTAGAAGTCCTCCGCCTCATCGAGCGGGCAGGTGACGACGCGCTTGCCGCCGTTCTCGTCCACAACTACCTTGAGCCCGGAATAGGCATAGGCCGCGTCGTCCCAGGCGACGACGGTCGTATAGTCGAAGCCCTCGCGCCGGCCGTTTAAGTTGACGCCGACGGTGTGATCAAACACGATGCCTTCCGCCTGCGGGGCAAGGAAGGTTCCGCGGTAGGCGGTGTTCTCGAGCTCGTAATAGTAATTGGGCGTGCCGTCCTCGTAGGTGTACTCGGTGAACTCCCACAGGGCGGAATTGACCCTGTTGCCGACCCAGTTGACCAGATCGCCGCTGTCGTACACGCGCACGAGCGAGCCGTCGTGATCGACCGCGTAGAATTCATAGCGCTTTAAGTCGTCGTTCCACACGCGGGTGTAGAGAATCACCTGTGCCTTTTCCGGATTCGACGCGCTGAGAGAATCGTCGCTCACGCTGAGCTTGCGGGCGGAGTAATAGACGAAGTCCGCTTCCGTCAGCGCGGAGCGATCCACAAGATTCAGCCAGGTGGAATTGCCGTTTCCGGACGCGGCGTTGAAGCCGTCGGCCGAGCGCGCGTTCGCGAGGTTCAGGGAATAGCCGTTCACCGTGAAATGCCATTTCCCGGAATTGGCGCCCGTTCCCGGCGCCGCGCAGACGAGCGACCTGCTCTCATCCGGCGCGTCCTCGAGCGTCAGGCTCGTGCCGTTGACGGTCAGGTATTTCTTCTCCTCGCCCACAAGGGTCGAGAGATAGTAGCGGTCCTCCCGGACGGATTCAAAGGTCCACTCCTGGATGTCGCTGTTCTCGGCCACGAGCAAAAGCCCGCTGTTCGTCACCACATCGGGGCGGATCAGCATGTCGGACGCCTCGAGCCGCGTCTGCCCCGAAACGGTCTTTCCCACCGCTGACATCGCCGCGGCGACCGTGGACTCATCGTTGAAGGCGATGCCGAAGCTTCGGCCGCTCAGGCCGTAGGGATCCGCCGAAAGATGCGTGGAGGAGATGTACGTCAGCGTGATCTCGCTGTTCGCCGCGTTGTTGTGGTCGGTATAAAGCCGGATGCCGCCGCCGCTCTTGGAGTGCTGCACCCATCTCTTCTGCCCGGCAACTTTGAAGAGGAACTTCCCGCTCCCCGTGTCGCTCAGCTCAAACAGCGTCTTCTTCGTGTCGGAGAGGCCCATCTTGTTGTCGTTGGCGCTGATCTGGTACATGTATTTCTGCAGCCCGTCAACGATCGTATAGACGTAATAGCTGTTCTCTTCCCCGCCCGCTTCGAAAAACCACGCGGCAGCGGAGGATCTTGACGCGCTCTCCGTGTACACGCCCTGAGAGGTATTGACCTTGTTGGTAAAGTAGACGTTGTTGTAGGAGAAGTAAAAGCCCTCGCTGTCGTCGTAGTTCCCGGCAAGTTCCCCGATGTCCGCGACCGTGCGCAGCGTGACCGACGCGGGGGCCGGCGCTTCGATGACCGCGTACACGCTGAAGCCCTCGGCCTCAAAGGATACGGTCTGGCCCTCGGCCGCGATCTCGGTCGTATTCTCCACCGGATCGACGCGCACGCCGTCGGAGGCAAAGTGCACCACGCTCAGGCTGTTCTGCGCGGCGTCGGCAAGGGTGATCTTCACCTCGACCGGCGCTGCGATCTCGATCGGCATGCCTTCGGCGTCCACGATCTTCAGGTCGAACAGGCGGATATAGCCCGCGCTGCCCTCTTCCATGCCGAGCGCGCTCTCGGTCCCGGCGACCAGCTCCGGATAGCTCATGCCGTCCACGGTGAAGCCGTCGATCACCTCGAAGGCCTCGAGCCGGGCGTCCTCGGGAACGCCGGACTCCGGCGGGCAGGTCACGCTGACATGATAGAGATGACCGTCGGTCGTCAGCACGTTCTTCTCGATCACGGTGCCGACGATCACGTAGATCGAGAACGATCCCGCGTCAAAGCTCAGCGTCTCGCCCTCGTTCTCGACCTCTTCGACCACCTCGCCCTTGCCCGCGCGATCCACGTGGACAACGGAGGTGTTCTCGGTCTCCGCCACCTGATCGCTCGTCATATAGACGCGGATGGGCAGCAGCGGCTCCAGCTCGTCGCCGTCTTCATTCAAAAAGGTGATGTCCACCGCGCCCACGATCGTCACGTCAGAGCCCGCCGCTCTGTTCACGGCGTCTTCGACGCGGGCGGGCGCGATGCGGCGCACGAAGAGCTCGACGTCCTCGTTGAAGGCGCCGACCGGCACCTCCACGCGCACATGCACGCCGCCGGCGCCGCCCTCCATCACGGTGTACTCGGTCAGAACGGGCTTCTCGACCGGGGGCTCTTCCGTCGTTTCGGGCAGCTTCACAAAGCCCAGCAGCGTCTCCGGCTCCGCCTTGATCTCGCGCACGGTGCCGTCGCCGCAGATGAGCCGCAGGGCGGAGAGGGTGTAGACCGGCTCGGCTTCCGCCGGAGCCGGCTCGGCGTTGCGCGCCGTTTCATCCGCCTGTGCCGCCGCGTCCGCCGGCGCCGCTCCCGCAGCCGCCGCTCTGCCGTTGAGGCGGCGCGCCTCTTCGACGATGCTCGCCTCGAAATCAGCGGAGGAGACGATCCCCGCGAGGATCCCTGTCTCTCCGCGCTCTTCGTTCTCGCTCAGGACAAAGGCGATATCGCCCGGCTCGGGGACCTCGGTGCCGTCGTTCTCCAGGAAGAGCCCGGCGCCGCGCAGAGCGTCGATCCAGCGCTCCGGGCGGGCCGCGAAGGGCACAGCATGCTCGTCGATTTCGGCATAGTGCAGGCAGAAGCCGACAAAGAGCGTGTTCCAGGCGGCATATGGCGTTCCGTACCAGTCGCCGTAAACGCTGTAGGGCAGACGCGTCTCGCCGTCGCTGTCAAAAATATAGTTCTCGTCGTTTTCCCGATAGCCGAGCTGGGTCTCAGCCACAAGAAGCAGCCGGCCGGCGGGGGTTTCGTCCTCCAGGTCCAGATCGTCGAAGTCCGCCTCCCACACGGGGCGGCGCGCCTTTTCCTCTTCCTCGGCGCGCTGCATGCCGCCGTTCTTCTCGCGCAGCTGCGCGACCTCCTCGTCGGTGAGCTCGAGCGTGACGAAGCACTCCTTACCGTGGATGTGTTCGCCCGTCGTCTCCTCAAGGCCGCAGGATGCGACCTCTTCTTCAGTATAGCAGCTCTCAGTGTGGACATGCGTCTCATCGAGCTCCGGAAGCGTGCAGGTCAGTACCCGGCGCGTCTCATAGCACGCCTCCGTGTGCGTGTGGGGCTCGGACTCCTCTTTTCCGCAGGTGAGCTCCTGTCGCGTTTCATAGCAGGACTCGCTGTGCTCGTGTCCGCCCGCGCCCTCTTCCATTCCGCAGGCGAGCTCTTCTGTCCACTCATAGCAATCGTCGCTGTGTTCATGCTCAGGATCGTCGTTTTCGCAGGTGAGCTCGCCGCGCACTTTTTCATAGCAGGCATCCGTATGCTCGTGACCGCCCGCGCCCTCTTCCATTCCGCAGACAGGCTCCGTGACCTCTTCGTAGCAGTCCTCCGTGTGCGTGTGGCCCTCGGACTCCTCTTTGCCGCAGATCAGGGTCTCCTCATCGGTATAGCAGTCGTCCGAATGCGTGTGCGCCTCGCCCTCTTCCTTTCCGCAGCTGAGCACGCGCTCGAGCGTATAGCACGCGTCGGTATGCGTGTGCGCCGGCCGCTCCGGGAGCGGGCAGACGAGACGGCCGTCTTCATCATAGCAGTCGTCGTTATGGGTGTGCGCGAGGACCCCGGACGCGTGACATTCGAGCACGCGCACGGTGTGCGTCTTCGTCTGGGCCGTCGACCGGAAAAACGCGAAGGTCAAAATGCCGACGAGCAACGCCAGCGGGATCAGCGCCGCGGCCAGGCGGCGCGCATGCCGACGCTCGGTCAAAAGGTTTTTCAGCTGCACCAAAAATTTGCTTCCACCGCCCATACTGCCGCCTCCTTTGTCGTGTTGAATAACAAAACGGAAACAAAGCCCCCAGTATGATGTCTATTATACCCTTGCAGGCTCTGTTCCGTCAAGCATTTCGGGCCTTTCCGCGCCCGTTCGGAACATTTTCCGTCACAGAGTCTGCCTCTGATGTTAAGATAACAGAAACACCGTCACAAAAAGCGTCAATGGCAGAGAGGGAACAGGGCCAAGGGCCAAGGGAACGAAAGCTTAAACTAAAACTGTACCCTGAAAAATGGACACGCAGAAAAAGGGACGTCCCCGGATTTCAGACACATGAAAAAGGGCGCTGTCCCCAAAGCGAGTGCACGTTCTCAGTGTGCCGTTCAGCGGCGGACTCCCTCAGCCCAGCCCCATGGCGCCTGGCCCTTGGCGCTTGGCCCTATTCCCTAATTCCCTGATCCCTAATTTTCCTCTTTACTTCCACGCTTCACAGTGATAAAATGCTATAGAAAACACCTTCCGGGAAAGGACGCTGTACGCCATGGTAAAAATCGGCAAAAAAAAGAAGAGCGACGCGCTCTACCGTGCCATTCTCCGCCTGCGGGACGAGGATGAGTGCTACGACTTTTTTCAGGATCTGTGTACGGTCTCGGAGCTCAGGAGCATGGAACAGCGCTTCGAGGTGGCGATGCTCTTGAACGAGGGCATGATCTACAACGAGATTTTGGAGCGCACCGGCGCCTCCAGCGCGACGATCAGCCGCGTGAACCGCTCTTTGAGCTACGGCACAGGCGCGTATAACCGCCTCTTCGACGAGATTCGCGCCGAGCGCGAGGCCGCCGAGGCAGCGGACACGGACGAAAACGCATGAGCGCCTACGAAGGCTTAAGCGTCGCGTACGACGCGCTGATGGCCGACGGTGCCTATGTGAAGCGGGCTGCCTGGCTCACACGCGTTTTAAGGCGTGATCCTGCCGGGGTGCAGACGGTGCTCGATCTTGGCTGCGGCACCGGCACGATCGCCTGCCTCCTGGCCCGTGAGGGCTTTTCCGTCACAGCGAGCGATCTGTCTGAGGATATGCTTTCCGCGGCGCGGCAGAAGGCCGAGGTGCTCGGCGGCGCCGCGCCGTTTTTCATCCACCAGTCCATGACCAAAACGCGGCTTGCCCATCCGGTCGACGCCGTCATCTCGACGATGGACGCGGTCAACTACCTCACGCGCCGCGCTGACCTCGACGCCGCGTTCGCGGGCGCATACCGCGCGCTGAGGCCCGGCGGGCTCTTCCTCTTCGACGTGAACACCCCATATAAGCTCCGGCGCATGAACGCGCAGTGCTATTACGACGAGACCGATGAGGCCTTCTGCTGCTGGCGGACCTTCTTTTCGGAGAAGACGCACATCTGCACGTATCAGGTCGATCTCTTCACGCCGCTATCCGCCGGGACTTATGAGCGCTCTTACGAAGAGCACCGCGAGCGCGCCTGGGAATATTCGGAGCTTCTGGACGCGCTGCTTGCTGCCGGCTTTGTGAACTGCCGCATGACAAAGGACATGGCCAGCTCCGCCCCGCCGGACGATGCCGACCGCGTCGTGTTCCGGGCGCGAAAGCCCTCGTGACCGGCCGTCAAGCCCCTTGGCCCCCGGCCCTATCATTACTGTAAAAGGACATATGATCTTATGCACGATACTCTCGTTCGCGCCATCTCGGAAGATGGCTTTGTCAAGGCCGCCGCAGTCAGCACCCGTGCTCTTACGGAGCGGGCGCGGCAGATCCACCGGACGCTCCCGGTCGCGACCGCGGCGCTCGGCCGGACGCTCGCGGCGGCGAGCATGCTCGGAAACGCCCTGAAAGAGGACGGCGCGAGCGTGACGCTCAGGATCAACGGCGGCGGTCCGCTCGGCACGGTGCTCGCCGTGTCCGACAACCAGGGCAACGTCCGCGGAACGGTCGGCGACCCCAACGTCGACCTCCCGCTCCGAAGTGACGGCAAGCTCGATGTCGGCGCCGCAGTCGGCACCGACGGCACGCTCACGGTGATCCGCGACCTCAATATGAAGGAGCCCTATGTCGGCTCCGTGGCGCTGCTCGGCGGCGAGATCGCCGAGGATCTCGCGCTCTACTTTGTCGAGAGCGAGCAGGTGCCCTCCGCCTGCGGGCTCGGCGTGCTCGTGGACCGCGACCAGAGCGTACTTTGCGCGGGCGGGTATCTCATCCAGCTCCTCCCCGGCGCGCCCGACGGCGTCATCGACGCGGTCGAAAAGGGCGTCTACGCGGCCGGGAACGTGACCGGGATCCTGCGGGAAGACCCGGACCCCGAGGCGCTTTTAAAGCGTCTCCTGCCCGAGATGCACCTTGAGATCCTCGAGCGCACGCCGGTCGAATACCGCTGCGACTGCTCCCGCGAGCGCATGGAGCGCGCGCTCATCAGCATGGGCCGGGGCGAGCTCCGCGCGCTCATCGACGAGCAGGGCTCGGCCGAGCTTAAATGCCACTTCTGCGGAAGAGCGGAGTTCTTCAGTAAAGAGCAGCTCGAGGAGCTGCTGCGCAGCGCATAACAAAAAAGAGCTCGATACGAGCTCTTTTTTGTTTATAAAAGCATCCGGAGTCCGATCGCGATCAGGATCGCGCCGCCGAGGATCGGGGCGCGGTCGGCAATCCGCCGGCCGATGAATTTGCCAAGGAACAGGCCGAACATGCACAGGAGCGCGGTGACATAAGCGATCGTAAAGCTTGCCAAAACCGCCTGCCCCGAGCTGAGATCAGCAAAAGCCAATCCCGCTGAGAGCGCGTCGATCGACGTCGCGACGCCCTCAAGCAGGAGCGTCCGCCGGCCCGGCGGCGCAGTTACCTGTTCTTCGCCGCCCGCCCTCTTCGCCTTCACAGCGTCACGGATCATGCCGACGCCGATCACCGTGAGCACAGCACAGGCGATCCACGGGATCGCGGGGGCGAGCGACGCAAAGAGCCGCAGCATGCGCGTGACCATCAGCCAGCCGAGCAGGGGCATGGCGAACTGAAAGGCCGAAAAGCAGCTCGCGATATCACAGCGCTCCTGAAAGCGCATCTCCGGCCGTGCGAGGGCATGGGCGACCGACACGGAAAAGGCGTCCATCGCCAGCGCCGCGCCCAGCGGCACAATCTCGATCATCAGCTGCCACATCTCTGATCAGCCAACGGCCTCCCGCAGCGCGTCGAACTGGGCGCGAACGTGGCGGTAGAACTCCCGACCCTCGGCCTCGCCGAGCTTCTTGCGGAAGAACTGATAGAACTGATTGCGGTTCTCGCTGCCGCGGATCCCCTCTGCAACGAGCAGCGTCTCGCGCTCCGTCGCCTCCAGGCCGCACTTCAGCCGCAGCACCGCCGCAAGGCGCCTGAGATCCGCGCCGCCCGCGGCCTCCGTGCGCCGCTCTTCGGCCTTTGTGCTCTTTTCGGCGTCGTCAGCCGCTTCCTGAGCGCTTTCAGGCGCATTTGCCTCGGCAGGCTTCCCGGCCTTGCGGCCCCGCTTCTTCGCGGAGGCGGCACTGGAAGCCGTTTTTTTCGCGGAAGTCTGCTTTTTCTTCGCCGCCTCTTTCTTCGGCGCCTGCGCCGGCTGCTCCCCGGCCGGCTCCGTCAAGGCTTCGGCTGCTTCGGCCTCCGCGGTCGTCCCGGCCTCAGAGCGCTCCGGCGTCTCCTCCGCAGCGGCGGACACCGGCGTCTCAGCAGCAGCGGCGGGCGAGGCCGCCTCAGTCTCGGGCACGTTTTCAGCCGTCTCGG
>CAMNAE010000010.1 GCA_946530565.1 uncultured Oscillibacter sp. | reverse complement strand
TCCATACGATGTGATCTTCCTTACCTGTCCGTTTAAGAGACGGAGTGTTTACAGCCACGGCTCGCTGACCCAGAGCGGGGAGAGCCGCTCGGAACCGGAGTCGGTATAGAGGAGCTTGAGCTCGTTGCGCTCACGGCCCTCAGCGATCGCGGCGGCGGTGCGTGTCGGGAGCAGGCGCTCCTCCTCGGCACTGTGGTAGCTGCGGCATCGCAGCGTGAGCGAGATGAGCTGCCCGTCCTTCACCTGGGCGACAGCGGCATGCGCGCCGTCGGAAAAGCGGATGGGGAGGCCCCCGTATCGGTAGTCGAAAAGAAGCGTCAGCGTGCCGTCTTCGCCGCGCGAGCAGGCACTCATGGAGAGCATCGTTTCACTCTCGGGGATCAGGCGGTTCAAAAGCGCGCTCAGACGGGAGCCGATCTTCGGAACAGACGCCGGGTCGCTCAGGGGATACCCGCCTGAGAGCGAGAGATACTGCACGGTGCCGTCTGCGAGCAGGCGGAGCGTCCGGTCCTCTTCGAATACGGTCAGGTTCCCGCGCTCGTCGGTATAGCGGGCATTCGTCCAGGAGTTGAATTCCAGGAGCAGCAGCGCACTTTCGGCAGGGGGGAGAACCGTCGCGGCAGAGAGCGCCGGGAGTTCGTTGAGCGAGGTCGGAAGGATCGAGAGGGGGGCGATCGCGCGGCCTGTATCGATGCCGAGCCAGACGTTGCCGAGAGAGTAGCTGCGAAGAAGCGTTTCGAGCGCTGCGGAGGTCAGTGCCGTCGGCCGCCGGAGACAGCCCTCGGCCGTGGCGAGATGCAGCGTGAGAAGCGAGCCGTCGCTTGCAAGCAGCAGCGCCCGCACCTGCGTCTCATCGTCAAGCTCTTCGCCCAGACGGTCGGAGAGCAGCGAGAGGGGCAGGGGCGATAAAAAGTCAAAGAGAATGCTGTCGCCGGAGAGCGCGGCGAGAAAGTCTGACTCCGTTTCCGGCGCGGCCGCCTCGGCCGCGCCGAGCGCTTCGCCCATGAGCGAGAGCACCTCGGCGTGCGCATCATCGGTACAGCTGTAGGCGCCGCGGCCGAGCGGTGTGCTGAGCACGATGTTCAGCGGCAGCGGCGTCGGTGACGCTTCGCTCTGGACACTGCGCGCAGGTGCGGCGACGGCCTCGGACGCGGCAGAGTGGCGAAGTGTCAGCAGCAGCAGCGCCGCGGCCGAGAGCGAGAGCAGCACGATCAGCAGATTCTGCAGAAGATCGATCGGAAAGCGCCGCTGCATATGCCTCACCTGCCTTCAAGTTGGTCGGATCACGCGCTTAAGCGTGGAGATTTTCCTGCGAGAGCGGAAGCTCGAGCCGGATCGTTGTGCCGGGCCCCTCATGCGGGGCGAGCGCGAGCATGCCGTGGTGCCGGAGCACGATCTCCCGTGCGATCGAGAGGCCGAGACCTGTTCCGCCGGAGGCGCGGGAGCGCGCCTTGTCGACGCGGAAGAAGCGCTCGAAAATGCGCTCACGGTCGGCTTCGGGAATGCCGATGCCGTCGTCACAGACCTCCATCCACACGTTCGTCTCGCCCGTGCCGGCCGTAACGAGGATGTGTCCGCCCTCGGGCGTATACTTGATCGCGTTGCTCACGATGTTCGTCATGACCTGCTCGATGCGGGCGCGGTCAGCTTCGACGAGCGGCATCGTCTCGGGGAGCTCGGCGCGGATGCTCAGGCCGCGGAGTTCTGCGGAGATCCGGTTCGCCTGGACGACAGAATCGATCGCCTCGTCAAAGGGGAAGCGGGAGAGCGTGAGATCGGCGACACCGGAGTCGAGTCGGGAGAGCGTGAGCAGATCCTGCACGATGTTCGTCATGCGGTCGGTCTCCTTGATGATGATCTCAAGGAAGGAATTGGCGGTCGGCGTCGGGATCTCGCCGTTCGCGTCGAGCAGGGTCTCGGCGTAGGAGCGCACGTTGGTGAGCGGCGTTCTGAGCTCGTGCGAGACGTTCGCGACGAATTCCTTGCGCTGCTCTTCGATGTGGTGCTGCTCAGTCACGTCGTGGATCACGACGAGCACGCCTCCGCTGCGGCGCGTGCGGTCGGCAAAGGAGGCAAAGTAGAGCTCCAGCGCGCGGCCTGAGAGATCGAGCGAGGCCGTAGCACGTTCCTGACGCTCCAGAGCCGCCATCTCGCGGAAGGGGCGAAGATCTCCGAAGAGATCGTCGTAAAAGCAGTCCTCGCCGAGCTCCCGCGAGAGAAGACGCACAGCAGCAGGGTTCGAGTGGAGGATGCGGCCCACGCGGTCAAAGGCGATCACGCCGTCGGTCATGTGCAGAAAGAGCGTATCGAGCTTGTCGCGCTCATTTTCGACAGCGGCGATCGTGCTGCGGAGCACCTGGCTCATCTCGTTGAAGGTGCCGGTCAAAACACCGATCTCGTCGGCGGACTGGACCGGGAGATCCTCGCCGAAGTCGCCGGCAGCAACGCGCTCGGCGCCGGAGGTCAGTGTCTCGATCGGCCCGACCATCGCCTTGCTCAAAAGAAAGCTCAGAAGGATCGAGATGACGAGGCCGATCAGCAGCGCCTGCACGATGAGCTCCGTGAGGCGCTGGTTGAGCTCGGCGACGTTGGCTTTGTTGTCGAGCAGGTACACGATATAGCTGTGCTCGCCGTTCATGACCGGGATCGCGACATCCATATAAGGGTCAGCGATGCTGCTTTCGTCGCCGACAAGCGTCTCATCCCCGGCTGCGACCGCCGTGCGGGCGGTCAGGAGATTTGCACTCTGCTGCGGCGGCAGCTCGGATCCCGGTGCCGAACCGCCCAGATACGCGCAGGTCTCGCCGTCGAGGAGGAAATAGTTGCGGCTGGAATTGTCGACGCCGAGAAAGCCCGCGTTCGCGTCGAGGATCTCGCACATGAGCTGTGCACCCTCGGCCTCGCCGGCCGCCTGGCGCAACGAGTCGAGCACATCCTCGCGCCCGGAGCCGAAGACATCGTCCATGCGCTGATAGAAGGCGTTGATATAGAAGCTCGATACGCTCGTGGTCAGGAACACGCCCGCCACGGTCATCAGCGAGGTGACGAGCAGGAGCATGATCAGCGTCAGCTTCATATGGAGTGAGCGGAACAAAGCGCGACCCTCCCCGGAAGGTAGTTTATCTTTAGATCGGTATTATTCCTCGCTGCTGAAGTAATACCCGGCGCCGCGGCGGGTGCGGATGTAGGTCGGCGTTGCGGGGTCCGGCTCGAGCTTTTCGCGAAGGCGCCGGACGGTCACGTCAACGGTCCTGAGATCGTCGCCCACATAGCCGTAGTTCCACACCTGCGCCATGAGCTCCTCGCGCGAGAAGACCTTGTTCGGCCGAAGCGCAAGAAAGGTCAGAAGCTCATATTCGCGCTGCGTCAGATTGATCGCGCCGCCGTCGCGGAAGACCTGGTGGGAGTCAGTGTCGATCGAGAGCGCCTTCGCGACCGTCATTGCGCCGGCAGCGCCGGCAGCCGGCGCAGAAGCGCGCACGGAAAAGCGACGAAGGTTTGCACCCACGCGCGCGAGAAGCTCGCGCATCGAAAAGGGCTTGGTGATGTAGTCGTCGGCGCCGAGCTCGAGTCCGGTCACCTTGTCGCTCTCGTCCTCGCGGGCGGTCAGCATCACGATCGGCACCGGGTTTCCGGCTTCGCGCAGGGAGCGGCAGATCTCAAATCCGCTCATTTTCGGCAGCATCAGATCGAGCAGTATGAGATCCGGATTCTGCTCCCGCGCGATTTTCAGTCCCGCCTCACCGTCATAGGCCTCAAGCGTTGCGTAGCCCGAACGCTGCAGATTGAAGCGGAGGATATCCACGATGTTCGTCTCGTCCTCAACGATCAGGATCGTTTTGTTCTGTTCAGCCACGCTGCATCAGCTCCTTTGCCTTGAGTACCGCGATGATGGTTTTGGAGTCCTCGATCTCACCGTCCATGCAGCGGTGATAGAGTTCATCGAAGGGGAGCAGCTCGACGTTCAAAAACTCACCGGCGTCGAGATGCTGGTCGCCGAGCTTCAGATCGCGCGCCATGAAAAGATGCAGCGTCTCACTGAAGCAGCCGCAGGAGGGGATGAAGCGCCCGAGCGGGAAGAGCACCTCCGGCTCGATGCCGGTCTCTTCTTTCAGCTCGCGCGCGGCGCCCTCGGCCGGTGTCTCGCCGGGCTCGAGCTTGCCGGCAGGAAGCTCGAGCATCACACGGGAGAAGACATAGCGGTACTGCCGTACAAGATAGACGCGGTTTTCCTGATCCAACGCGAGCACGGCCACGCCGTCGCAGTGGTCGATCACCTCGCGCGTAGAGCTGCGTCCGTCGGGAAGGCGGACCTTGTCGACATGGACCCCGAACACCCGGCCTTTGAAAATATCCTCGCGGGAGAGCCGCCGCTCGGTGAGATCGTCAAACTGTTTGACTGCCATCTTAAATGAGCCTCCTGCCTGTAAACTATAAAAGAACAATCTTACTATACCACAAAAAGCGACCGCATGCAAAGAAAAATCGCCGCTTCTTTATCTTTGGGAAGATAAAGAAGCGGCGCAGGATCTCAGAAGCGGCTCATTTGAGGATGTAGACCTGGCAGGAGCGGCGGCCGAAGTTGATGCACTGGCGGCTGGTATCCATGTAGAGGTCGATGATATTGCCGATGACGCCGGTGTCCTCGGCCACGGCCGTGCCGTAGACGATGCCGCCGTCGGTGACGACGTAGACCTTTGAGCCAAGGGGAATGACGCGGCGGTCGACGGCGACGACGCCGACGTGGGCGATCGTGCCGGAGGCGGTGCGGTTGCTGACGCCCGGCTCATCGCCGGAGTAGGCGGTCGCGGTCATGTGTTTGACCTGGGAGAAGGCGAAGACATCGCCGTTTTCGAGCGTGATCGTGCCGCTGCCGTCGGCGTTTTTCGAGACAGAGGCGATCGTGGAGTCGGTGCGGTGGAATTCAGAGATCAGCGGCTTCGTGCCGACCTTGATGATGTGGTCGACGGCAGGCGTCTCAACGGCCTCGCCGGTGACCTCGCTTGCGACCTGCTTGCCGGAGACCCAGGTGACGACGCCCGGGGTCACGCGCTTGCCGTTGACGCCGGTCTGGGCGACGAGCTCGGTGCCGACCTTGAGCGTGCTGTCCTCGACCCGCTGAGTCTTGTAGGGGAGGATCTCGGTGATCGTGCAGGGAGCGGTATAGTTCGCGGTAAAGGTGATCTCGATCGGATCCGTGGAGACATCGATCACGACCATCTCGGCCTTGCCGGGCACGCAGTGGACGCGGGTGAGGAAATCCTCGACGCTCTCTTCCTGTGTTGCGAAGCGGTAGGTCTGGTCGCGGCGCGTAAGGGAAACGGAGGTGCCCGCGTGAAAGCTCACGTCCTTGCCGCGCAGAGTATCGGCGGCAAAGAGCGCCTCGGTGCCATAGTCGGGCAGGGCGCCTTTGATCTCGGAGAGGCGGGCACGGGAATCGATGATGCCGCTCTCGTTGACGATGAGATACCAGGTGTCGACCACGCTGGCCTCCGCCCGGCCGTCGCCTACGACGCAGACCGTAAGGGCGAGAAAGAGCAGCAGGGCAAGTGAACGGACAATATGAAATTTTTCCTGCAAAAATCGTGACATAAGAACTGGCCTCCTTGACCTTGCGGTCCCCTCCCAGGCCGTGCAAAAAGAGGCGTCCGCACGACTGGAACCGCTTTGTAACTTTTTGTTACTTTTCTCAAAACATGGGCACAGTATACACGCAAATCCCACTTTTGTCAAGTTTTTGCAACTTTTTTTATAAAATCGCCCCACAAGAAAATAGATTATGGTAAACCGGATCACCTCGAAAGCAGTGGATCCTAACAAAAAGTTACAAAGTAGTTACGATGCGGAGCAAAACGCGAAAATTTTGAGTAAGATACAAAAAAACTGACAATAACGATGGATTTGAGCTGTTTTACACGATATATGTTCGAATTTCAATAATGCAGGAATGGCATCGTCTCTGCCGGGCGCCTCTACTGCGCAGGGAGAGAGAAAGGGGATTATGTTGACTAAAGAAAAAATGCCCGGTCTGCCCGCCCGCGCGGTGGAACAGGGGAAATAGAAGAGCAGAATTCTTTCAAACAGCCGCATTTTTATCTTGTAGTGTCCCTGTGTATTGTGATATGATAAGCGCATCACAGGAAGCGCTGCTTCTATGAACAGGAGGTAACCATGGACCATTCATATTTTTGGAGAGTCAGGACTCAGACCGCAACGGACTACTGGGTGAACAACGTCACCGTTGAGCAGGCGCATCTCGGCCTTGCGGCGGGCGCCGTCGGCTGCACGCAGAATCCCGCGTATCTTTCCAAGATCCTGGGCGTTTCTTCCGACGCTGCCGCCGTGGATGAGATGCTCCTGAAGCTCCTGAAAGAGGAGAAGGACGACAACGAGGTTCTCGCCCGCCTCCAGTGCGAGCAGATCAAGCGGATCGCCGAGGTATTCATGCCCCTGTATGAGGAGACCGACGGCAAAGAGGGCTTTGTCAGCATCCAGGGCAATCCCTTCCTCGAGAACACCGCGGACATTCTGCGCTTTGCGCACATGGCGCGCGAGGTCTCGCCGAACATCATCTGCAAGATCCCGGTTGTCAAAGAAGCGCTTCCCGCCATGGAGGAGCTGATCCGCGAGCGGATCCCCGTGCTTGCGACCGAGGTCATGAGCGTGAAGCAGGCTGAGGTCGCAAACGATCTTTACGAGAAAGCCTCCGCCGGCATGAAAGACGCCCCGATCATGTACATCGCGCACATCGCCGGCATCTTCGACGAGCAGCTCAAAGAGGATGTCACGACCGGCAATATCGACGTGAGCCCCGACGCCCTCTGGCAGGCGGGCATCGCCGTTGCGAAGAAGATCAGCGGCATCTATCAGGCGCGTCAGTCCCGTGTCCGCTTTATGGACGGCGGCGCCCGCGGTCTCCACCACTTCACCGAGATGGTCGGCTGCAACGGCTGTGTCACGATCAACTGGAAGGGGACGGCCGATAAGCTGATCGAAGAGAACCCCGTCGTGATCGACCGCTACTCGGCGCCCGTCGCGCCCACAGTGCTCGATGAGCTGATCGAGAAGGTCCCGAACTTCCGCAAGGCCTACATCGGCTGCGAGCTTGCGATCGACGACTTCGAGGCCTTCCCGCCCGTGGCCCGCTTCCGCAAGCAGTTCGAGGACGGCTGGAACAAGAGCCTTGCCTATGTCGCTGATTTCCGCGCAAAGAACGGTCTGTAAGCCGTTTTAAGGCGCTCATTCAGACCTCGGAATCATAATAAAATAACAGGACCGGCACCGCAATCTCTGGCGGTGCCGGTCCTTTGTTCTTAATCATTTGTGCTTATGATCATATGATCGAAATGCTGTGCTGGATCACGCGCGCGCTTTGGCGCATTTGGCGCACAGCCATGTGCCGTCGTCCAGCTGGACGTAGTCGGAGGCGTAGTCCCTGTCGCGCAGAGCGCCGCAGCTTTCGCAGCGGATGAAATCTTCTGCAAGGCATTCGTCGCAGAACGCGGCCATCGCCTCGCCCAAATCGATCAGTGTGCCCTGATACCATTTGTCGCAGGCGTCACAGCGGTGCCAGGAGCCCTTGTTGCGGCAGTCCCAGCAGAGCTCCTGGGTGTCGGATACGCGTACGATGCGCTCGGCGGGGTATTCCTTTTTGCAGAGGGTGCAGATCTTTGTCATGGTGCTGACTCCTTTTATCATTACTGAGCATTCCATTGCTTTATATAACAGGGCAGGCGGCCCGCATCACATGAAATGTGAGCACGTATTATCTCAGAGCTTCCCGTGCAGGCGCAGGAGCTCGATGAGCATCCTGTCGCGGTAGGCGGCAAGGCTCCTGCGGTCGTTTCCGATAGCCTCGCTTCGGTTTTTGAGCTCATCCTGAACGCCCGCTTCCGCGATCGCGCCCCACTCTTCCGGAAAGGCCTTGAAATCCGCCATGTCGCGCAGCCACAGGGCAAACGAGGGACCGATGTGATGAACAAGGCCTTCGACTCCGCCGTCTCCGCCGCCGAGCTCATAGATGAGGTTCTGCCCCATGATACCCCAGCGGATGCCGGGCCCAAAGGTGAGCGCCCGGTCGACGTCCTCAACGGAGCACACGCCGTTCATCACAAGATGCGCGCATTCGCGGTAGAGTGCGATCTGCAGTCGGTTCGCGATGAAGCCGGGGACCTCTTTTTTCAAAATGACCGGCTCCATACCGATATCCGTGTAAAAGCGTTTGCCGCGCTCAAGCGCCCACACCTCCGTCTTCTCACCGCCGACGAGCTCGATCAGCGGGATCAGATGCGGCGGGTTCCATGGGTGGCCGACGATCATGCGCTCGGGGTGCAGAGCGTATCTTGCAATCTCCGTCATCAATAGACCCGAGGTCGAACTTGCGATCACGGTGTCGATCGGGGCATAGCGCTCGACCTCGCCCATGAGCGCCTGCTTGACAGCATAATTTTCAGAAGAGCACTCTTGGATATAGCCGGCGTCGGTGCAGGCTTCTTCAAGAGAGGTGGTGAAGTGGATGCGCCGAAAGGCAGCGTCTGAGGCGGCCGTGTCCAGCACATGGTTGTCGCGCAGAGATCTGAGGCTTTCTTCCGTGCGGGCGATCGTCTGCTCTTTAGATGTCTCGCTCCGGTTCTGCGCCCAGACCTCATAGCCGCCGAGCGCGGCCTTGAGCGCAAAGCTGTAGCCGATGACGCCTGCCGAGAGCACAGCGGCTTTGTTGGTGTTCAGGACCATGACTGCACCTCCGGGATCGAGTCAGGGATTAGGGATTAGGGGCGGGGCTTTGAAGATAGTTCCGCTGTATTGGTGGCTTTTTTCATTTTGCGGGATAAGGCGGAAAATGTCAACCTTTATTTTCCGGAAAAAGTGTGTTATACTCAAACAAAACTTCGATTGGAGGAACCCGCTTTGATGCTGACTGCCGTGCTGATCATCTGTGCCGTGAACTGTTTGATGCTTGTTGTGCTGCTGCTGCTTCAGGCAAAAAATCGTGGAACTGAGAACCGCCTTGCGGAGCTGGAGAGGGCGCTCGGGGGATTGAAGGAGGTCTCTGCCTCAGAGCACCGGCAGCTCATGGATCAGCTCTCGCGCCAGAGCGAGACGACGGTCACTCAGTTCACGAGCCTTGGCAGCACGCTGCGCTATTCGATGGATACGCGCCTGACACGCGTGGAAGAGGGGCTCAGGCAGCTCAAGGAAGAGAACAGCGCCGCGCTCGAGCGGATCCGGCTGGAAAACCGCGCGAGCCTTGACCATATCAACGACACGGTGAACGAAAAGCTTCAAAAGACGCTCGACGAGCGTATCAGCCGTTCCTTCGCCCTTGTCAATGAGCGCCTCGCCCAGGTCTATGAGGGGCTCGGAGAGATGAAGAACGTCGCAAGCGGGGTATCGGACCTTAAGAACGTGCTCTCCAATGTCAAAAACCGCGGCATCCTCGGGGAGCTGCAGCTCTCGGCGATCCTCGGCGATATTCTCTCGCCGGAGCAGTATGAGGCGCAGTGCCGCATGGTGCCGGGCAGTGCTGAGGCGGTCGATTTTGCGGTCAGGCTCCCGGGGGCCGGCGACGGGGAGTTCGTCTATCTCCCCATCGACGCGAAGTTCCCTGGCGACACCTGGGCGAGCCTTGCCGACGCATATGACGCGGGGGATCCTGCTGCACTGAAAGAGCGGCGCGCGGCGCTTGAACAGGAGCTTTTGAGATGCGCAAGGAGCATTCGGCAGAAATACATCGTGCCCCCGCATTCAACGGACTTTGCGATCATGTTTTTGCCCTTCGAGGGGCTCTATGCCGAGGCGGTCAATCTGGGTCTTGTCGAGCGGCTGCAGCGGGAGTGCCGTGTCTCGATCGCGGGACCCTCGACGATGGCGGCGATGCTCAACAGTTTGCAGATGGGCTTTCGGACGCTCGCAATCCAGAAGAAGAGCGGCGAGGTCTGGAAGATCCTCGAATCGGCGAAAGCGGAGTTTCTCAATTTCGAGAAGGGCCTCGATGCAACGCGCCGGCGTCTGCAGCAGGCGGATGATGAACTGGAAAAGCTGATCGGCGTGCGCACGAGAGCGATCAACCGAAGATTGCGCGATGTGAGCGCGCCGGACGCGCTCGCGTCGGGCGGGGAGGACGATTTTTCCGCTGCCGAGGCGCTCCACGTATCCGCCGACAACGCCCTTACCTACGGGGACTGACGGATTAGCAACATGCCTAAGGAATTCTGCGCAGAAGTGCTAAGCCCTTTGGCATTTTTTACAGTTTTTGGGAGAGATTTTCGGCGGCGGCTGACGGATTTGTGCTTGTACGCCGGCGCCGATATCTGCTATAATGACAAAAAAGGAGAGGGGGAGTCAAGATGCCGCGCACGAAGATGCTGCTTCAGCGGATCTCCAAGGGCGTTTTCTTCCCATTTTCCGCTTTCCGCCTTTTATGAAGGGCGGATTTTTTTTGAGCCTGAGGCATCAAATGACAACAGAGGAGGAAAAGCCATGAAAGAACCACTGCCGATCACGGACGCCGCCCCCATTTACGACGCCAAACAGCTCGGCATCCCCAGAATGCTGCTGCTCGGACTGCAGCACATGTTCGCCATGTTCGGCGCGACCGTGCTCGTGCCGATCCTGGTGCAGGGCTACGGCCTGCCGCTCTCGATCCAGACCACGCTCTTTTTTGCGGGTGTGGGTACGCTTTTCTTCCATCTGTGTACGCGCTTTAAGATCCCGGCCTTCCTCGGCTCGTCATTTGCCTTCCTCGGCGGCTTTGCGGCCATGGGGGCTATGGATTCCGGCATGTATGCCGGCATGAGCGGCGCGGAAAAGCTGCAGTATGCCTGCGGCGGCATCGTTGTGGCGGGACTTTTATACGTGGTCCTCGCGCTCATCATCAAGATCGTCGGCGTGCAGCGCGTCATGCACTATCTGCCGCCCGTCGTCACCGGTCCGATCATCATCCTGATCGGTCTGAACCTCGCGCCGTCCGCGGTCTCGAATGCTTCGACCAACTGGCCGATCGCCATTCTTTCGATCGGTGTCATCGTCGTTGCGAACATCTGGGGCAAGGGCATGGTCAAGATCGTGCCGATCCTGCTCGGCGTCGTGATCCCCTATATCGTCGCCGTCGTCTGCGGCATGGTCGATTTCTCGCAGCTTGCCGGTGTTGCGCCGATCGGCCTGCAGCCCTTCTTCACTGATTTTTCCGGCAGCATCGCCAAATTCGATCTCTCCGCGATCCTCGTGATGGCGCCGATCGCGATCGCCTCGATGATGGAGCACGTCGGCGACATCTCCGCGATCTCCGCGACGGTCGGCGACAACTTCATCGAGGACCCGGGCCTGCACCGCACACTGATCGGCGACGGCCTTGCGACTTCGCTCTCCGCGATCTTCGGCGGACCTGCGAACACGACCTACGGCGAGAACACCGGCGTGCTCGTGCTCTCCCGCGTTTATGATCCGAAGGTGATCCGCCTCGCGGCGATCTACGCGCTCGTGCTCTCGTTCAGCCCGGCCTTCGCGGTACTGATCAATACGATCCCGTCCGCGATCGTCGGCGGTGTCAGCTTCATCCTCTACGGCATGATCTCCGCGATCGGTGTGAGAAACGTCGTCGAGAACCACGTCGACCTCACAAACTCCCGCAACCTGATCATCGCGGCAGTGATTCTGGTGTGCGGCCTCGGCTTCACGAACGGCATTACCTTCACGGTCGGCTCCGCGTCCATCACTCTGACGAGCCTTGCGATCGCGGCCCTCGCCGGCATCATCCTGAACGCGATCCTCCCCGGCAACGACTTTCATTTCGGCGCCTCGGCCGACTCAGACACCGCGGCTTCGCTCGGCAGATACTGATGCCGCTGCTGCGCGGAAGAAAGCCTTAAAGAGAAAACACAATATAAAAAAGATCCCGCAGCTCGCTGTCTGCGGGATCTTTTTTATCAGTGATTGAAAATGCTGCGCAACGCAAGCAGATCTCCTTTACAGAAGATCACACATAGTTGCACACGCGGGCGATCGCCATTTCGGTGTAGCCGAGGGCTTCAGCCTTGGTCTGCTTGCCGCGCGCGGTCTCGACGACCATGTCGAGCAGATCCTGCCCAAGCGTCGCGAGGTCCTTCTGGCCGTAGATGAGGGGCGAGGCGTCGAAGTCGATGTTGTCGACCATCTTGGCGTAGGTGAGCTTGTTGCCCGTGAGCTTGACGACCGGGACAATCGGGTTGCCGGTCGGCGTGCCGCGGCCGCTCGAGAAGACGACGACTTGGCAGCCGCCCGCGACCATCGCGGCGACGGAGGAGGGGTCGTTGCCCGGGGTGTCCATGATGACGAGGCCCTGGTGCGGCTCGACCTGCTTGGCGTAGTCGTAGACGGCATTCACGGGGCTGTGGCCGCCTTTGTGGATGCAGCCGAGGGATTTTTCCTCAAGTGTCGTGATGCCGCCGGCCTTGTTGCCCGGGGAGGGGTTGCCCTCGCGGACCTCTTCGCCAACGAGACGAAGCGCGTTTTCGTATCGATGGACGATCTCGAAGATGCGGTCGTGGACCTCTTTCGTCGCGGCGCGGCGGGCAAGAATATGCTCGGCGCCAATGAATTCGGTCGTCTCGGACAGGATCGACGTGCCGCCGGCCTTGACCAGAAGATCGCTCATCTCGCCGATGACCGGATTCGCGGCAAGGCCGCTCGTGGGGTCGGAGCCGCCGCATTCGGTGCCGATGATCAGCTCGGAGAGCGGGAACTCCTCTTTTTGCAGCATGCTCGCCTCTGCGACCATGGCCTTGGCGTAGCGGACGGCGGCCTCGATCGCCTTTAAGGTGCCGCCGGCCTCCTGGATGATGACCTGCTCGAGCGGCTTGTTCGTGCGCTCGCGGATCGCCGCGACGACGAGATCCATCTGGCAGTTCTCGCAGCCGAGCGACACGACGACGGTGCCGTAGATGTTGGGGTTGGCCGCATAGCCGGCCATGACGTCCATCGTGAGCTGCTGGTCGGGGCCGACCTGGGAGCAGCCCTGCTGGTTGTTGAAGGTGACAGAGCCCTCGACCTGAGAGGCGATGATGCGGGTGGTATCGGAGGCGCAGACGCTGGCGGGGAGGATCAGCACCCGGTTGCGGACGCCCACGCGGCCGTCGGGCCGTCTATATCCGTAAAACGTGTTCATGTTCAGTTTCCTCCTTGCCTTATTCCTTCGCCTCGAGATCCTCGCGGCGGCTCTCGACATTGTGGACGTGAACGTGCGCGCCCCTGGCGATGTCGCACATGGCTACGCCGATGTGCTCGCCGTATTTCACGACCGGCTCGCCGGCTTTGATCTCGCGCGTTGCGAGCTTGTGATAGATCGTGATGTCGCTGGCGGCAGTAAGGGATACGGTCTCGCCGCCGCAGAGATAGCTCACGGTCTCGCCCGCCGCGATCGGCTCGATCGCCACGGCCACGTTGTCTTTGGGGTCGATGATCATAGCGTTAATCATGGTTCGTCAGCTCCTTTTCGTAATCGCGGAAACTCAAAACAGGTTGCCGTTTTCGTCGAAGACGAGGTCATAGGGCTCGGTGAGGATCTCGATGTTCGGGTTCGCACGGGCCTCCTCGAGAAGCCCCTCGGAGATCTCAATCTCGTCGATCTGCGCGGTCGTCGGGATGCGGATGACCTTCAGATGCTCCTGATCGTCGGCCTCGGGGCAGGTGCAAAGAGCCAGCTGCAGCGCCTCGCGGTCGTTGTCCATGATCATCGGGATCTTCATGAGGTGCAGGAACGTGTTCGTGACGCCGGTGGGGTAGGTCATCTCGAGCTTCATCTTGTTGAAGAGGCGGCGGGTCGTGACCTCGGCAAGACCGACGCCCTGCGCGTTGCCGTGCGTCTCGTCGGTGAGGTCGAGGATCACGCACTTTTCGGCCTGGATGCCGCCCGAGCAGTAGCGCGGCTGCACCCAGCGGCCCGAGACGTTCGGATCCATGCCGTCGCCGGAGATGTTCTTGCCGATCTTGTCGACCACGAGCACATCGCACTTCGGGAAGAGCAGATGCGCGATCGTCGTATACGAGAGATCGCGGAGCTCGGGCTCCTTGTCGATGATCTCCTGCGGGGAGAGGCCCTGGATGAGATAGGTCTCGTCATAGGCGTTTTCGATGATCGCGATGCCGCCGAGGATCGGGGCGTTGGCGAGGATCGTCTTGCCGTATTCCTCGACCATCTCATGCATGACGCCGGGCGCCTGGTGGTGCAGGTCGCTCGCGCCGGCCTGCTTGCCGAGCCCGATCGCCATCATCTTCATAAGTCCGCTCTCCCAGCGGCCGCGGAAGGAGGTGTGCGGCTTGATGCGGTTGAAGAGGATGATGCCGTCACACTCGGCGGCGAATTTGTCGATCTGGACGGGGGCATGACGGATGTAGCTCGTACCGATGACCTTGGTGTCCATGCAGCTGACGATCGGGCAGCCCATGGCCTCCTCGGTGATGCCGTAGTCGGTGAGGATCTGGCGCTGGCCCTCGGCCGTCGCGCCGCCGTGCGAGCCCATGGCGGCCACGATGTAGGGCTCGGCGCCTTTGGACTTCACAAAGTCGACGATCGAGCGGGCCATGAGCTGGTAGTTGTGGATGCCGCGGCTGCCGCAGGTGATCGCGATGCGCTGACCGGGCCGGATCTTCCCGCTGATCGCGTCGCGCCCGAGCTCACGCTCGATGATGCCGGGGATCTCAGAAGCCTCG
>CAMNAE010000009.1 GCA_946530565.1 uncultured Oscillibacter sp. | reverse complement strand
AGGAGATATCCGCATGTCCAAGCATCTCCTGACTGGAGCGAAGGGCTGCGCCGTTTTCCAGCAGATGCACCGCAAACGAATGGCGAAGCGTATGCGGCGTGATGTCTTTTTGGATACCGGCTTTTTCCTGATAGTACTTTATGATCTTCCAGAAGCCCTGGCGGCTCATGCGCTCACCGCTCATATTGAGAAAGAGCGCTTTTTCATCCGGTGCCGAGACCAGCTGCGGCCGCACGGTGTGGAGATAATCCTGAAGCGCACGCACAGCTGTACGGTAGAGCGGAATGAAGCGCTCACGACCCTTGCTTGAGCAGCGCAGCAGAGACGCCGGGAAATTGACATCCCCGACATCGAGATTGATCAGTTCACTGACGCGAATGCCGGTGGCATAAAGAACCTCGAGCATTGCGTGATCCCGGATCCCCTTGGAGTCCACACAACGGGGCTGCTCCAAAAAGAGCTCGACCTCCTGATTGGTAAGGATCTCCGGAAGGCGCTTTTCCGTACGCTCCGTACTCACATTCATAGCAGGGTTCTCACTGATCTCCCCCTGTGAAATAAAATAACGGTACATCGATTTGACAGAAGCGATCATGCGCGTGACAGAAGCGGAAGATTTCCCGCGGTCGCGAAGATGATCCACATAGGCCTGGAGAGTCTGCGCAGAAGCCGTCAAAAGCGTCTCGTCACCGCGACGTTCCAGATAATCCGCATACTGTCTCAGATCCCGGAGGTAGGAGCTGACCGTATTGTCAGAAGCCTTCTTCTCATTGCAGAGATAGCTCTGGTATCGAGCGATGATCTCGGCGTTCACAGGTCATTCCTCCTTCCGCAAAGGTTGACGTAATATTGACGTCTACCATACTATAGCTGATTTTTCCGAAAATAGCAAGAAACGATTCGATCAACAGAGCACTTTTGGAGTTATGCACAAATGTTATGTAAACAATGTTATGTAAACTATAGGAACCGAATGAGTTCAAAGTCTCCCAGTTTCAAGATATTGCCCCTCCGCACTGATTTGCTTCAAGATTTATGAATCCATGGCTATGCGCTGGAAAACAGCTTCTCTCCCCGAATCACTCTGAATTCGCGCTATTTTTGTATATTTTTACAGAAACAGCACCCCCGGCCTTTCGGCATCAGGGGTGCTGCTGCAGGAAATATGGCGGTTTTATTCCGCTTTTTCAGACTCTTCCGTCTCCGCCGGGAGCTCGGCAGGAGCACTTTCTTCGCTCTGCTCCTCGGCCTTCTTCTCCTTCTTGGCAGGCTCTGCCTGCTCACCGGTCTGGACGCCCGTTGTCGAGACTGCCCACTTGGCAAGCTCGATCCGTACGCGGTCCTCGCTGGTTTCGATCACCAGCGTCTCCGCGCCGATATAGACGATACGGCCGATGATGCCGCCGATGGTGGTGATGACGTCGCCTTTTTTCAGGCTGTCACGCATCTCCTGCGCCTGCTTTTTGCGCTTGTTCTCAGGCCGGATCATGAGGAAGTACATCAGGCCGATCATCAGAACAACCATCAAAACGGTCGACAATGTTTGATCCATGTTGTTTCTCTCCTTTTTCGGTACAAGTGTTTTTATTATAGGCAAATCGCGTCTGATTTGCAAGACTATTTTACGCCTTTTTTCTCTTTTATCCCAGCGATCGCGTTCTCAAGCTCAGCTTTGGAATACAAAAGATTCAGCGCTTGTAAAAGCGCGTTCGCGGTCATTTTGCTCGGCAGGTCCAGTTTTTGCTGCAGTTGGAGGCGGAGCGCGGCACTCCCCTCCCCTCCCGCAAGGCCCAGACGCATGAGGTCTGCTTTCGTGATGGGATCTTTGCCGACCGTCTGCGGCTGTGAATCTTCAAAGGTCGCTCCACACGAACGCAGTGCGGCGATCAATACGTCTTTTCTCATGCCCTCGACGCCGAGCAAGCCCTCTTTCCCGGGTGCCCTTTTTCTCGGCTCCTTTCCGGAGATCTCCGGGACATAAGCCTGTTTGAGCTTTTGCTCCGGCAGCTGTCCCTTCAGGTGGCTGCGGATCAAAAAACCTGCGCCGTCGGAATCAGTCAGAATGATCAGTCCGCGCTCCTCTGCGATCCGGCGGAGATAGCGGATCTTTTCTTTATTGCGGAAGATCGAAAAACCGTCTGCCGGGATGATCAGCGCATCCACAACCTGTGCAAGTGTGTTCTTATCGTAGCGTCCCTCTACCAGTATAGCCTCACGCACTCGCAGCTTCATCAGGTCACCTCCAGACGGACGAGCAGCAGTTTCAGTTCGCCGATCTCATCGATCCCGTTTTCGCTCTTAAACCGCCTGTCAAGTGTCTGACAGAGTTTGAGTGCTTCTTCACACCAGGTGAGCGTCGTCCGCTTTGCTGCGCCCATCAGGAGTTTTGCCGGGTAGTCTTTCATCTCCCATTGGTCTTTCAGGTACGAGGCGCCAAGGCCATAGTCAAGCGCAAGCCGCGCGGCATAGAGCTTTCTGAGCTGCAGCGCAAGCATATTGAGGATCTTGCCTGGCTCCTCGCGCATGCGCAAAAGCTCTCCGAGGATGACCGCCGCCTGTTCCCGCTCTCCCTGCACCACCGCGTCGGCGATGCGAAAGACCTGCGTTGCAAGGATGGGGCTTGCGACCGTGTCGATCTCTTTTTTTGTGATCTCCGGGCGTTCTGAGCAATGCGCGAGCTTTTCGATCTCGGGGATCAGTGCTGCCATCAGGTTCCCGCTCGTGAAGATCAGGTGTTCTGCCGCGGCGCGGTCTATCTTTTTTTTCCGCTGTGCGAACTGACGGACGACCCAGTCGGAAAGATCCGCTTCGTCCGCCGCACTGAGCTCGATGAGTCGGTCATTGTCCCTGAGCAGTTTTCGAAGGGTCGAGCGGCTCGTGTCCTTCCCATCCTCTTTTGCGCTGCCAGGACGTGCGTTGAGCGAAAAGGAGATCGTATCATATACGAAAACAAGACAGCACCAGGGCGAAAGATCCGCCAGGAGCTCCGCCATTTTCTCCCGCTCAGCTCTTGTACCGTTCATCAGGTCATAATCCCAGAGCTCCACGAGTGTGCGCTCTCCCATCATCGGCATGGCCTCTGTCAGCTCAATGATCTGCTCAGCTTTTAAATCCCTGCCGGCGACGCGATGAAAATTGAATTCTGCAAAGCCTCCGGAGAGCAGTGCCTCACGAAGCTGCTCGAGCGTGCGGTCTCTCAGGTAGCTCTCTTCTCCGTAAAGCACATAAAAGGGATGGATCGTCTGCTCTCTGATATCCTTGCGAACGGTCTGAAAGCCCTTGCCGCCGCTTTTTTTTCGCTCTGCCATTGAGCGCTCCCTCCCCTCTTCCTCTGATGGTTATGATGGATCGGACGTAAGAAAGACAGAGCCTTCCTCATCGGTCCTGTGCACCTCACACCCAAATGCCGCAAGCCGATCAAGGACTTCATCAGACGGGTGGCCGTATCGGTTGACACCCACGCTGATACAGGCGATCTCTGGTGTGATGTCAGCGAGCAGACGCTCGCCTGTCGAGTATTTTGAGCCGTGATGTCCAACCACAAGGCATTCGATCTCGTTCATCGGATACGCTGCGAGCAGTGCTTCCTCGGTGGCGATGTTCATATCACCGGTGATCAGTACGTCATAGCCACTGTAAGAGGCGCGCAGCGCCAGGCCCTTCTCGTTGTCTTCGCCGCTCGTGAGCGGCGGATAGAGATACACGAGTGCATTGCCCAGCACCAGCGGTGTCTTCTCTCTGAGATATCGGATCCTGAGCCCATGCACCCCTGCCAGGCGCTCTGCCGTCGATCTTCCGCCGGAGTCATCCTCCACATCCGGAAGGATCAGCTCTTCAACATCGATCAGCTCCAGCAGCGATTCAAGGCCGTTGATATGGTCGGCATCGTAATGCGTCAGGATCAGTGCCTGGATGGTCATGCCCCGCATGGCTGTAAGTGCCTCGCGCGCGTTCCCTGCCGCATAAGTGCCGCCGCTGCCAGAGCCGCAGTCGACCATGCAGTAGCTGCTGCCTTGACCCAGGATCGTGCAGGAGCCCTGTCCGACGTCGACGACGCAGGTGTGGAGTGCAGCATCTGGAGGTAAAGTGCCGAAGAACATGCAAAAGCCAAGCGTCAGCGCAAGCCCTCCGGCAAGCGCACCGATGCGCCCCGGCGACAGGCGCTCTCGAAAAACAAACGCCAGGATCACTGCAGTATACGCAAGTGCGAGCCAGAGCCCGAAACGGGGAAACGAGAGCGAGAGTCGGTGAAACGGAATATGGGAAAGACCGCGTGTCGCCAGCAGGATATAGCGGAGCAGAAGCCCCGGCAGCATGGCAGCAGCGGTACCAAGCGGCAGCAAAAGCGCGCCGAGCACAACGGCGAGCAGCCCTGAAAGAAACGCCCCCTCCGCCGCCCACAGGCACAGGAGGTTGCCGAGCGGCGCCGTCAGCGCAAAGGATCGGAAATGCAGCAGCGTCAGCGGCGTGGTCGTGATCAGAACCCCGGCGGAAGCGGAAAGAGACGTCAAAAGCACGCGGAGCGGCAGGTTAGGATGCTTCCCCTTCGTCAGCGCATCATAGATGCGCGGTGTGATGAGCATGAGGCCCGCGACCGAGGCAAACGAGAGCTGCGCCCCTGCAGAGGCAGCGGCAAACGGGTTTCCGATCAAAATGAGACTGAGTGCAAGCAGCATGGTCGTAATGCCGTCGGCCTCACGCTCAAACTGAAAAGCGATCAGCGGCAGGAGCAGCATGATCATGGCGCGTTCGGCCGAGGGCTGAGAACCCGTCAGAAGCACATAGAACAAAAGAACGGGGACCGCCGCGAACAGGACCAGACGCCGCCGCGATCGCAGCAGCAATGTGAGCATCGTCAGCAAGAAGCCGAGGTGCATACCGGAGATCGCGATCATGTGAGAGACGCCAGCCTCCTGCAGAGCAGTGGAAGCAGAAACCGACAGGCTCGATCGGTCTCCTGTAAGGAGCGCCTTTAATAAAGCAGCACTGTCACCGGAAAGCTCAGCATCTATGATCTGCAGGATCCTCTGCCGCGCATACTGCGGCAAATAGAGTACAGAGCCGGCGGGTGCACTGACAGAATAGTCGCGGCCGCTGCGCAGGTATCCAACAAGATGGATCCCCTGAGAGGTATACTGTGTGCGCTTTTCTCCGTTTCTCGTCGCGGCGTCATAAAAGCGCACCTCTCCGCTTAAGACTTGCCCGGGACACAGCGAAAGAAGTGAGCGATCACCGTAGAGTGCTACACGTGTGCCGGTACCCTCGATATGCCCGTCCGCACGGCTGCGGTCGCCGGATACGACCGGAAAGCGATCAAGGCGGATCTCGGCAATGATATATTCGTCAGTGATCCAAGGTTCCGTCTGATGCTTGGCTGAAATGCAGGCCGCCGCATTGAAAGCGAGCCCGAGCGCAAATGATACGGAAAAGGCAATGAGACGCGCTGAAAGCCCCCTTGGCAGGAATACCGCAAGGAGCAGCAGCACGCAGGGGAGCACGCAGAAAAGCCAGCCGCTTACACTCGAAGGGAGCAGCTGAGAAAGCAGGATCGCTCCCGAGAAGCCTCCGCAGATCCAGGCAAGCGTGCGCACGTTTTTCTGTCCCTCCCCGTTTATCGTTTGCCGCTATATCCGTTAGTGCAGGCGCTCCTCCACAAGACCGATCACCGCGGCGATGTCCAGATCGCCCATACCGCGCGCCTCAGCGTCCTGATAGTAGGCATTTGCCACACTGAACAGCGGGCCGCTCCCTCCCTGATCCTGCGCCATTTTTGACGCGATCCGCAGATCCTTGGACATATTCCGGAGCCGCGCGCCGGTGTGATACTGATCGGGGATCAGGCACTCGGGCACAGAGCGGTCGAGCATAGCGCTTTTCGCCCAGGCGTTCGTCAGTATCTCAAAGAGATTTTCGAGATCCACGCCGCTCTTTCGCGCATAGTAGAAAGCCTCGCAAACACCGGCCTGGTTGATCGCGACCATCATCTGATTCAGCGCTTTCGTGATCTCTCCGCTGCCGCTCGGGCCCATATAACGGGGCGTCGCGGCGCAGCAATTGAGCAGCGGTTCAACGCTTTGATAGGCTTTCTCGTCGCCGCCGACCATGATCGCCAATGTCCCGCCGCGCGCGCCCTTTTCCCCGCCGCTGACCGGTGCGTCGAGATAATATGCGCCGGCTTCTTTGAAAAAGGCCTGCATTTTTCTCGCGTTTTGCGGAGATGCCGTCGTATTGTCCACGATCACCGCGCCGGGCTTCACAAAAGCACGAATGCGCTCAGCGACTTCACAGACATCTGCATCTCCCATCAGGCACAAACCGATATAGTCAGCATCCCGAACCGCATCGGAAATGTCAGCGCACAGCGTCGCACCCTCCTGCGCAAGCCACTGCGCGTTTTTCCAGCCGCGGCTCTCTCCAGACTGCGTGCGGTTCCATACATGCAGGGGGATCCCGCTTTTCATAAGATTGTGGGCAATACCGGAGCCCATGGTGCCAAGGCCTAGATACGCGAGCTTGTTCATAAGTGCCTCCCAAAAACAAGGATCATTTGATCCTCAGTATTAAGAAATATGCACGGCGATCCCGTTGATACTGACGCCGTCGTCTGCCGGGATCATGATATAGTGCCGCCCGTCGATCACTTTTGCTTCGATCTGACTGCGTCCTTCCGCGTTCGTGGAGATCTGGATCGACGGTGTAGAGACAAGGAAACGCTTCGTGTCCATCATATTCTCGGGTGCAAAGCTGTCTTCCCCGAAGCTTTTCTCACAGGCCTCGGATACTTTTTGGGCAAGCGGCGCTTCAATGCCGCTCTCGTTTAAAAGCGCAGAGACCTCGCCTGCGGTGATACGCAGAGGAGGTGCATCCTTCTGCTCCCGGTGTGTCTCCACAAGCTCCTGGAGCTGTTCATGCACCGACTGCACCACCTGGAAGCTGCAGCGATCCTCGAGTTCTGTTTCCAGAGCCGCCTGGAAGGTATTGAGCTGCTCCGGAGCGGACAGCGGCGGACTAATGCGGAAGAAACCGTCGATCAGCTCCTGATGGAGCTCAGCGGGCTTGTGCGCATAGTAGAGCAGATCATAGATATTCGCACGGCGATCCTCGAATGACGGAAAGAGAAAACCGCACTCCGGAGCTGCGATATACTGACCCGAGGGCAGTGAACGGAAGCTGCGGCTGTCGGTATCGTAGCGGAGTCCCTCCCCCGCGCTCTTGACCGGGCAGATCGCGCAGAGGAAGTAGCGAAACACCTCCTCATGGACGCGCTCTTCAGTCACATCCTTCTTTTTCACCGGGACATCGTAAGCCTCCGAGGCCAGAAGAATGCAGTAGTTTTCTCCTCGCATGTCAATGTGCTCGATCAGACTTGCAAAAAAACGCTCCCGCAGAGGCTCCTCCTGCAGCTCGGATTCCCGCAGTGCCATAAGGAGATGGTGCTCCTCACTTTCCGCCACCTGATGTGTCTCAAAGGGGAGATCGACGAGGTTCTTGCCAAGGGTCCCCGAAAGCGTTTTTTTCAGAATGTCAAGATAGAGTTCGGCCTCTTCCTCAGGGAGCATGCCTAGAGACTCATCAAAATAGGAGACCACCTCTTTGGCGCCGTTGACATAGCAGCCGTAGATGTGGTTGATATTGGTCTTTTCGGTGCGCAGGCGGCGTCTTAGCTCGTTGCGCTCACTCAAATTCATCATGATCGGGGATCGCTCCTGTTACTCTTTAAGATTCAATGCCGCAAGGCAAAAAGTATTTTACCACAGCCGGGCAGAATAAAAAAGACTCTAATGTGTCAAAAAATGCGGCGCTCCGCAAAAAGAGCGCCGCACAAAAGTATGATCGTGATATCTGCCGTGATCAACCAGCGAGCGTGTAGCCGCCAAGATAGTTGAGCGGATTGACACGGTTTCCGTTGATGCTGATCTCAAAGTGCAGATGCGGCCCGGTCGAATGCCCTGTGGATCCTGTGATACCGAGTGTGGAGGAGGTCGTGACCGACTGTCCTTCCTCGACAGAGCGGGAACTCATATGGGCATAGAGCGTCGTGACACCGCCGCCGTGGGAAACGACTACATAATTTCCATAGGAGCTGGAGTACTCAGAGATGATCACGGTACCGGATTTTGCAGGATGGATCGCGGTGGTATAGCCCACGCGGCCGATGTCTATGCCCTTGTGATTCGTGGATCCGATACCGCCGGGCGAAGCCCGTCCGCCGAAGGTCGACGTGATATAGTGGCTTCCGACCGGCCAGCTGAAGCCGCCGGAGGTTCCGCTTGCAGAGCTCGAGGAACTAGAAGAGCTGTTGTTTCTCGCCGCCGCAGCAGCCGCGGCCGCTGCAGCACGCTCAGCCTCCTCCCTCTTGCGCCGAGCCTCTTCCTCGGCGGCGAGCTGAGCGGTCAGTTCCTTGATCCGAGCCTGGACCTGATTCTCCTCGGCGGAGAGATCGTCCATATCCTCCTGGTACTCACTGCGGCTCGCCTGCAGCTGCGCGATCAGTGCGTTTGCCTCAGCGCGCTCACGGTCGAGCTCCGCCTGCTTCTCCTCGAGTTCTGCCTTTGCCTCCTCCTCAGCACGCTTCTGCTCCTCGAGCTCAGCCTTCTTCGCAGCGATCTCGACCTGAAGAGCCTTGAGATCATCGATCACCTTCTGATCCGAGTCCATGATCTCATTGATGATATCGAGCCGGGAGAGCATGTCTGTAAAGCTGGAGGCCTTGAAGAGCACAGACCAGTAGGAGATCTCGCCGCGCTCCTCCATCGCACGCACCCGTTCGCAGAAGAGCTCATACTGTGCCGCCTCGCGTGCCTCGGCATCGGCAAGCTCCGCCTCCGTCTGGGCGATCAGGTCTTCATAGAGCGCGATCTGCGCCTCAGCGTTTTCGATCTCTTCGCTCAAAAGTGCGATCTTCTCGTCGAGCAGGACTTTTTTATTGGTCGTCTCAGAGATGTCGTTTGAGATCGCGTTGATCTTGCTCTGCAGTGCATTTTTCTCCTGCCGGAGCGCATCGGCGTCATCCTTGAGAGCGTTGATCTGCGCCTGTGTCACCGCCGACGCGCGGGGAGATGACACAATTGCACTGCCGCAGAGCAGCAACGCCGCCAGCAGCAGCGCCATCACGCGTCGCAAATTCAGATGTGCAGACATTGCTTACACCTCCAAATACTTTCTGATCGCGCTCAGACTGCCGCCGACACCGATCAGAAGCCCTGAGAGCAGGAAGCCGGTCAGTACGATCCGTGAAAGATTCTCATAGGGAACGATGCGCAGAAGCTTCAGCAAATCGTTGCGGGTGACTCCATTGGCAATGGAATTGTAGATCAGTGTCTGCAGAGCATAGGCGACCAGTGCGCTCAGCCCCCCCAGGAACGCACCCTCTACCACGAAAGGCCAGCGGATAAAGGCGTTGGTGGCACCCACCATGCGCATGATCGCGATCTCATCTCGACGATCCAGCGTCGTCAGCTTGATCGTATTGGCTGTTATAAAGACCGAGACCACGAAGAGTAACGCGATCAGCACCAGACTCACGAGCGAGGTGATATTTCGCAGCGTCACAAAGCCGCCGGCGACATCTTCATAGGCGTTGACCTTCACGATGCCCGGAAGAGAACGGATCGCCTCGCTGATCTGAGAGATGCGCTCGATGTTCACGATGTGGATCGAATAGCGGTCGCGCAGGATCTCGGGATCGAGCGACTGAAAAAGCTCCTCCTCAGGATACTGTGCGGCAAAATCCACGACCGCCTCTTCCTTGCTGATAAAATCGGCGCGCAGCACATCCGGGATCTTTTCAAGTTCCGCCTTGAGCGCGAGCGTATCCTCATCGGTGTAGCTCTCGTCCACATACGCAAGGATCTCGTTTTCTGTCTCAAGCCGGTGCAGGATACTGTCGGCATTCACGGCAAGGAGACTGAACGTACCCATAATCAACAGACAGGCCGCGGTGGTGCCCACAGCCGCAAAGCTCATAAAGCCGTGCCGCACGACATTTACAAGTCCCTCGTGCAGGAAGTAGAGCAGATTACGTCCAGGCATAATCGGAACCTCCCGCATAAGCGTTCTCCTCGTCGTGGAGCCGGTAGCCGCCTACCTGATCACTGACAACATGCCCCTCGTCGATCATAATGACCCGCTTGCCGAAAAGATCGACCAGCGCCTTCTCATGTGTCACCACCAGCATCGTGGTCCCGAGCTCGTTGATGCGCACCAAAAGCTCCATGAGCTCCAGCGAGCGCTCCGGGTCAAGGTTGCCGGTCGGCTCGTCAGCGATGATCGTATCGGGGTTGTTGACCAGTGCCCGAGCGATCGCTACACGCTGCTGCTCGCCGCCGGAGAGCTCCGTCGGGTAGTTCGATGCCTTGTTCGTCAAGCCAACGAGATCCAGGCAATAGTTGATCCGCTCCCGGATCGACCGGGTCGGCGTATTGACAACGCGCATCGCAAAGGCCAGGTTATCATAGACCGTACGATTGGAGATCAGGCGGAAATCCTGGAAAATGACGCCCAGCGTCCTCCGCATGAGGGGGATCTGGCGCGGCATGATATTGCTGGTGGAAAAGCCGTTGACCATGATCCGTCCGGCGGATGGCTCGACCTCGCCGGTCAGAAGCTTGATGATCGTGGACTTGCCGGAGCCGGAGGGGCCAACCAGAAAGGCGAACTCCCCATCGTCGATTGTAAAGGAGATGCCGCGAATGGCTTTGTTGCCATTGTCGTAAGACATCTCCACATCCTTTAATCGGATCATCCTCTGCACTCCCTGTTGTTTACGTAATACCTGAATTATAGCCGTTCAGGCATAAAAAAGCAATCAAATTCACTGATTGTTCACAATTCTTCACATCTTTTTGCAAAGAAAAACCGCGGCAGGCCGCAAAAGTCACGATGCCGCGGTTAAAATAGTTCACTTTAAAAGGCCGACGCCCTTCATGGCCGCGACAAGCTTTGCCTCATTCTCCTTTGACATCTCAAAGAGCGGCAGACGCAGCGGGCCGACATCCATGCCCATCAGATTCATCGCCGTCTTGACCGGGATCGGGTTGACCTCGACAAAAAGCTTCGCAAACAGCTCGGCATACCTGAAATAGAGCGCGGAGGCCTCCTCAAAGTGTCCGTCAAGACAGAGCGCACAGAGTTTTGCCACTACATCTGGAACGATGTTCGAAGCGACGGAGATAACGCCCTTGGCGCCAAGCGCCATCATCGGAACGGTGTTGTCGTCATTGCCGCTCCAGATATTGAGCGCATCACCGCAGAGCGCGCGCGTACGTCCGACCAGGCTGAAATCACCGGAGGCCTCTTTGACGCCGTTGATATTGGGGTGCTCGGAAAGGATCTTATAGATCTCAGGCGTCAGATGCACGGTCGTGCGGCTCGGCACGTTGTAGAGGATCATGGGCACCGAGCATCGGTCGGCCACATAGCTGAAGTGCTGTATAAGACCGGCCGGGTTGCTGCGGTTATAATAGGGCGTGACCATTAAGATGCCGTCGGCGCCGCAGGCCTCGGCCGCGCGTGCCAGGCGGATCGAGGTCATGGTGTCATTGCTGCCGACACCCACGACGACCTTCATGCGGCCCGCGCAGTGAGCTGTGCAGAACTTCATGAGCTCCTCATGCTCATCGAGCGGCTGTGTGGCATTTTCACCGGTCGTACCGCTGACCACGACAGCTGAGGTGCCGCCTGCGATCTGCAGGTCCAGAAGCTCGCCCATCTTTTCGTAGTTGATGGAACCATCGGCACGGAACGGCGTAATGATCGCCGTGCAGCTGCCCGTAAAGATCGGAGTCTTTTTCATCACTCACACTTTCCTTCCCGAAAGAGTCGAATAGGCCTTCAGCAATATATTGGGTATCAAGGCCGATTTCTTTCTAAGTATAGTGCAGTGTATGAAAAAATGCAAGTGTTCAGTCACATTATTCCGCCTGAAACTGCTTTTTTTGAAAAAGAGTTCCCGCAGGACTTGCTTTTTGCGCCGAAAGGTGCTAAACTTCCATTTGTTCTGTGAATATGCGCCCGTAGCTCAGTTGGATAGAGCGTCAGACTCCGACTCTGAAGGCCGCTGGTTCGAATCCAGTCGGGCGTACCAAAAAACCACCGAGGCTTCTGCCTTTCGGTGGTTTTTGTTATTTCTTTTATTCTATCGTTACTCCCATTTGCTGCTCATACCATTTGATGATCGCACTGTGGTCCCAGTCGCCCATTCCCTGCTCGACCATCCAATTCAGACGCTCTGCAAGCATCTCGGTGAGCGGCAGTTCAACTCCAAGCTCCCTTGCAAGCTCAAGGCCGTTATTGGCGTCCTTGAGACCGATCACGGTGCGGCCGGTCGCCGGCACAAACCTGTGTTCGAAAATGAGCGGTGCGCGCAGATTCATGATCGCGGTCTCGGCGACGCCGCCCTTTGTCGCTTCAAAGAGCGTTCTTGCGTCGATCCCAGCCTTTTTGGCGAAGGCATAGGCTTCCCCGATCGTTAAAAGTCCGATATTGACGATCATATTGTTCGCGATCTTTGCGACATCGCCGCAGCCGGGACCGCCGACATAGGTCACGTTTCCGCCCATCATCTCAAGGATCGGGCGTATCCGCTCGAACGCGCCACGCTCACCGCCGCACATGATGGCAAGCGTCCCCGCCTCTGCGCCGGCAGTTCCGCCGCTCACCGGGCAGTCAAGAAGGTCGATCCCCTTCTCCTTCGCCCGGGGAAACAGCTCGCGGATGATGTTAGGCGACGAAGCGCCCATATCCAAAAGCGCGCTTCCGTGCGCAGCCGTTTCGATCAGCTCTTCCAGGGTCGAGCGAACGATATCGTTCGTCGGCAGGCACATCGCGATCACGTCACACTTCCCGGCGATCTCCGATACGCTGTGCGCTTTGACACCGCCCTTCGCCGAAAAGCGCTCAAGAATCTCAGGCACCGGATCAAATCCATAGACCGCACAGCCGCTCTTTTTGATCAGATTGGCCGCCATCCCGCTGCCCATGACGCCAAGGCCCAGAAAACCGATGTTCATGGTTCCATCACTCCATCTTTTCGTTCCACGATACTTAAGCTTAAACGCAGAGAAAGGAACGCTGCCGAGTCCGCACCGAAGTGGGCACGGCAGCGCGGCAAGCTGAGCAGGCTCCTTTACTTTTTGATCTGCCACTCCTGCAGCGGCTTCAGCTCTTCATACAGCCGCACATAGCTCTCATGCCGGCTCTTTGCGATCGTGCCAGCGGCGAGCTGCTCCAAAACCGCACACCCCTTTTCCTTCGTATGGCTGCAGCCGCTAAAGCGGCAGTGCTCCAAATAGGGTGCGAACTCCGGAAAGGTCTCGGGCAGATGCTGCTTTAAAACCCAATTGAGCTCTGTCGTCTCAAACGAGGAAAAGCCGGGCGTATCGGCGATCAGCGTATGCGCATCGAGCGCAAAAAGCTCGGTGTGCCGGGTCGTATGCCGGCCGCGGCCGAGCGCGGCGCTCACTTCGCCGGTCGGGATCGCAAGCCCAGGCTTCAGGCAATTTAAAAGGCTCGATTTCCCTACGCCCGAATTCCCTGTAAAGGCAGATAGCTTGCCAGACAGAGCACTGCGTAGCTCCTCGATCCCGCTGCCGTCCTCTGCGCTCACACGGAGCAGCTTGAAAGGCGTTGCACGGTAGATGTCATAGAGCGCATCGGCACTGTCAAGATCGCATTTATTGAGCAGCAGCAGCACCTCGCAGCCTTTCAGGACCGCTATGGCGCTCATGCGGTCGATCAGGTAGGGATCCGTGACCGGGATCGCTCCGGAAGCGATGATCACGATCTGATCGAGATTGGCCACCGGCGGCCGGTCAAAAGCGTTTTTGCGCGGCAGGATCTCGGCAACAGTCCCGCTGCCGTCGTCCATGGGTTCCAGTCGTACCCGGTCGCCCACGAGCGGCGAAACACCTTCTTTTCGAAAGCGGCCTTTTGCCCGGCAGGTGTATACGCTCCCCGCTTCACTTTTGACATAATAGAAGCCGCTCAGGGCCTTGATGATTCTTCCTTCCATCTTCTTCAGCTGAACTGCAGGTCGTAGGTACGCTGGAGGGAACCGTCAAAATAGTAATCGACGGTCATCAGGTCTTTGCCGCGCAGAGGCACCGAGACGATCTCCTGGGAGCAGTTCACCATCTGGTCGAACTGGATCTCCCCGTTGACCTCGACGGTCACGCGCACGCTCTCGCGCTCGTCCTGCGGGAGCACATAATTCTCGGTCACAATGTAGTATTCCGGCTCCGGCGGAGGTCCTGAGCTGACACGGAACTGGATCGTATCCCACTCCTTAGCCATGTTCGTCTCAGGGATGCTCTGCCAGAGGATCGTTCCCTTGGCAGCGTCATTTTCTTCATAGGTGATGTCGGCTTCGGTGCATGTGAGCTTCCAGGTCGTCTTAAGCTGCTGAAGCACCTGGTCGATGTCTTTGCCGATAAAGTTCGGGACCGGGCTTTCGATGATCTCCTTGCCTTTGCTTACAAAAAGACGGATCGTATCACCCTTTCGGATCTCTTCATAGGGACCGGGATCCGTCGCAATGATGAAGCCTGCCTCAACGGTGTCGCTGAACATCTGATCTGCTTCGTTCTCCGTGAACGTGAGCTCGTAGGTCTTGATCAGACTCTTCATCGTGATCTTTGCCTGTGCAGGGGTCTGTCCGGTGATGTCAAGCATCTGGCCGATATCCTCACCGGTGCTGATCCAGACACGGATCACAAGGTTATTGCCCTTGCGGTATTCACCGGCAGCCGGTTCCTGTCTCAGGATCGTATTGACCGGATAGCGATCGCTCGTCTCGGTACCGGCGACCTCAAGCGTGAAGATATTCTTCACATCCTCGCGCTCATTGGCTTCTTCGATCGTGAGCGATGTGACCGAGGGCACAAGGAACTGCTCATTCTGCACAGACTCAGCCGTTGGCTCGGCGGGTGTGACTGCGGAGACTGTCTGTCCAAAGGAGTTGATCAGATGGTGCAGGAGGATCCCTGCCAGGGCAAGCGCGAGGATCGCGATGATGATGATCAGAACCATCTGCGTGCCCTTCCAGCCCTGCTCCTCCTGCGTGCGTCTTGGCTGCACGCGGCGTACGGGCGGCTTCTGGCGTTCGAGCTCTTCCTGCTCCTTGATCTTCTTCGTGTCCAGGACCTGGGTCACGTCGTTTTCATCTTCGTCGGGAGGAATGAACGAGATGTCCTCATTCGGGTTCTTGCGGAAGCGCTCGAGATCCGCGATCATCTCCTCGGCCGTCTGGTAACGGCGCCGCAGATTGGACTCCATCGCGTGCATGCAGATCTGCTCAAGCTGCGGCGGGATATCGGGATTGATCTCACTGGGCGCAAGCGGCACCGAGGAAAGATGCTGCAGCGCAACAGAAACAGCAGAAGCTCCCTCAAAGGGGAGACGGCCGGTCAGCATCTCATACATCACGACGCCGGCCGAATAGATGTCCGAACGCGCATCTACGTGATCGCCCTTCGCCTGCTCCGGCGAAATATAGTGGACAGAGCCGAGCGCATCCTGCGTCAGTGTCTGCGAGCTGTTGTTCTCAAGAAAGGCGATGCCGAAATCAGCAACCTTCACCGTACCGTCCCGCAGGATCATAATGTTTTGCGGCTTGATGTCACGGTGCACGACACCGCGGCTGTGGGCATGGGAGAGCCCGCGCATGATCTGCGTGATGAAATGCAGCGATTCCCCCCAGTTCATGAGCCCCC
>CAMNAE010000008.1 GCA_946530565.1 uncultured Oscillibacter sp. | reverse complement strand
AGTGCCTCCCGGAGCAGCAGTCCCGCAATGAGGCCGGTGAAGACCGCGATCAGGAGCTTCAGCGCCGCGTTCATGCCCCGGCGCGGCAGATTGACTCTCAGGATATTCCTGCCGCGGGAATAGCTGTAGAGCGGTGACAGGCCGACCACGGTGAGAAGTGAGCCGCTCCAGTCCTCAAGCTCGGCGTCCATTTTGCTTAAGGGATTGTATATATCCCCTTCGACCTCGATCTGGACCGAGCTGCGCCCGAAGCGATCACGGACGATCAGATCAAAAGGGACCTCTTCGCCAAAGCGGTCCCGCAGACGCAGCAGCGATTCCTCGAAGGAAAAGCGGATGCGGATCCGGTTCTGCCGCTCCACACCGAGCGCAAGCAGTTCCTGCTCAAGCCGCTCGGAGCACTGGTCGATCCCCGCTCCGTCGAGCTGATAGCTGAAGCGTCGGAGAAATGATTGAATGCGAATGCGCATTGGCATGAAACTCCTTAAAGGGGCGGGCAGCAGATAGCGCGGCCCGCCCCGTTCAGCTTATACGAATCTTCAATCAAACGATTTAAAACCGTTTGATTGCCTGTGGGCTTCTTTTTTCACAGGCAAAGGCGCCGAGGCGCCTTGAAGATGCCGTGCAATACTGATTTCGCGCGAGACGACAGATAAGCGCAGCGCAGCATCGCTGCGCTTAAAACGCTTGAAATGCAAGCGTTTTATTGGAGATCAGTATGAACGCCTTCGCGCTCAGGGGGCATGGTACATGATATTCAGCCGTCGACGATGACGAACTCCGTCTCGAACGAGTCTCCGGAGCCGCCCTCCGCCGGCGGGGCCGGCTCGGCGGGTGCGCTCTCAGCCGGAGCGGGCGGCGTCTCGGCAGGAGGCGTCGTTTCGGCGGGCGGCGTCGTTTCAGCCGGCGGCGTCGGCTCGGCCGGCGGCGTGACTTCAGCCGGCGGGGTCGAAGGCGCGGGAGGAGCCGGCGGGACGTTTGCCTCGACCGGGGTGTCGGGCGCCTCGGGATCGACCGGCGGCGTCTCGGGTGCGGGCACGGGCTCCTTCATCGGATCGATGCCGTCGTGCGGGAGCTGGCCCGGCGCACGCAGGATCACCTTGTTGCGCACCTTGTAGTCACTCACGGCCTCGAGCTTCGAGGAGATCACGGAGCCGTCGGCGGCGTAGATCGTCTTGTAGCTCTCGACCTTGTAGCCGGTGTAGGGCGTCGTCTTGACCTTCTCGGTGCCCGGCGCGATCGAGGCGTCCTCCTGGTACACGGTCGTCCAGTTCGTCTGCGAGAGCGTCTTGTGGGTCATCTTGGTGGTCGTGTTGTCGGTCTTCGTGCCGATCAGCTTGATCGTGAGCTGGCCGCCGGAGTAGTTCGTCTCGATCTTGACCGGATACTTGCTGTTGTTGGTGAAGCGGTAGTTCGGGCCGCCCCAGGAGACCGTCGCGTCCATGCCCCACTCGATGTAAGAGGGCGCGTAGCGGTGCGGATAGCGCTCGGTGATCTCCATATTCGCGAGCAGGCAGGCGAAATAGAGCGTCGAGGAGGGCTGGCAGACGCCGCCGCCGATCTCATCGACCGTCTCACCCTGGACGTAGGCGGGCGCCGCCTGGTAGCCGCGCGCCGCGGTGCGCTGGCCGACGGTCGCGTTGTAGTCGAAGACGTCGCCGGGGTTCAAAACATAGCCGTTGAACGACGAGGAGGCGAGCTTGACGTTGTTTTTGCGCGCGGCCGTGCCGCCGACATTCGTCGTCGCGCTGCCGAGCACATCGCGGAAGAGCATGGCTTTGAGCTTCTCGGCCGTGACCTCGGGGTAGACGATCTCGATGTCGATCGTCACATCGCTGTTCGGCGCGGCGGCGTCGAGCATGCGCTGCGCCTCGGCGACGTCGAAGCGGGCGCCGGTCTGCTCCGGGACGATCTGCCCGGTCGCGGTGTCATAGACGGCGTCGTGCATCTCGGCGGCGATGCTGTCGTAGAGCTTCTGGGCGTCGACGGAGCCGACGTCGACCGTCTTTGCCTCGACGGCGGCGACACCCGCGCCCTCGCCCTCGGTCTCGAGCGCCGTGCGGATGGCCGACTCGAGCTCGGAGGCCGAGACGCTGTAGCCCTTGTCGCCCACATGGACGCGGATCTCCTCATCGTCGATCGTGTACTCGGGCTCGGCCGCGCTCTTGGAGAGCTCGTCCGCGAGCTCCTTTGCCGCCGTTCCGAGATCGTCGAGCGTGAGCGCGGCGTCCTCCACGTCGATCCTGCCGCCGCGGGCGTCGAGATAGCGCTTTCCCGCGCTGAGGAAGCCGCCCTCACGGCAGGCCGCGAACGCCGCGGACGCGGCCTTGCCGGCGTCGAGCGTGGCGCCGCCGAGGTCGTCGTAGCTGAGCGCGCGTGTGATCGTCTCGCCGTCCGGCAGGCTCACGGTCAAATCGACCACGGTGCCCTCGTCGACCTTCGCCTCCTGGCGGATATACGCCTCGGCCTGCGCCTCGGTCATGCCGCCGAGATCCACGCCGTTGGCCCTGACGCCGGGATAGATCGTGTCGCTGCCGCTGGCATAGGCGCAAAGGCCGAGATACCCGCCGGCACCGAGCAGCACCAGCGCCGCGAGCGCTCCGACGGCGACCTTCGCGCCGCCGCCCGCGCCGCCCGCGGCACGCTTGCCCCCTCTGGGGGCCGTCTCGTTCTGACTCATCTGCAAATCACCTTGTCTCCATCTTTTTTTCGCGCAAAAGCGCAAAAACGCAGTTTTCTCTATATCTGGTTGAGTATATCACAGACTTAACGGAAAAGCCACAACAATTTGATAAAAAAATGCACCCGCCCGCGGCAGGTGCATGATTTTTTCAGCCGTTTGGGGATCCTTGCCGCGTCATTCCGGCAGGCGGCATAAAAACGCGTGCCAGTCGGAAGCGCTGCGGTGCTCCAAAACCGTGAGTCCGGCGGCCTTCAGGGCGCTTTCGGTCTCAGAGGCGCGGTGGTCGATGATGCCTGAGCAGAGGAAGTATCCGCCGGGCTTTACAAAGCGCGCGACCATCCCGGAAAGCGGGATCACGACGTCGGCCACGATGTTCGCAAGGGCGATGTCCCAGCCGGAGCCGATCTCCTGCTGCAGCGCCTCATCCGAGAGCACGTTGCCGATGCGCACGCGGTAGCCGTCGCCGGTGATGCAGTTGAGCGCGGCGTTCTCCACAGCCACGCGCTCGCACTTGTCGTCGATGTCGATCGCGAGCGCCTCGCGCGCGCCGAGAAGTCTTGCCGCGATCGAGAGGATGCCGCTGCCGCAGCCGAGGTCGAGCACCTTTTCGCCGCCCTTTACGATGCCCTCAAGGAGCTCGAGACACAGCCGCGTCGTCGCGTGGTTCCCGGTGCCGAAGGTGAGGCCCGGGTCGAGCAGCAGCGGAATGCGCGTCTCGCCCTCGGGGATCGTGTCTTTGAGCCACTCGGGCGTGATCAGGAGCTTCCCGCCGACCGGAGAGAGCTCATAGTACTGCTTCCAGCTCGTCTCCCAGTCCTCGTTTTTCAGCTTGTCGACGGTCATCAGGAGCGAGCCGAGATCCTTCCGGTTCTCCTTGAGGCTCTGCAGGGCGATGCGCACCTGCGCCATCCGGGAAAAGCCGGTCTCGTTCTCCTCGACATAGAACGTGACGCGGGAGCGGCCGCGCATGGCCTTCTCCAGGTCCTCGTCCACATAGTCCCAGGCGTCGCGGTTCTCCGCGAGGAAGTCCTGGAACTCCTCCTCGTCCTCGACCGCGATGCCGTCGATCCCGAGGCCCGAGAGGAGCGCTTCGACCGTATCGAGCCCGAGATGGTTCGTGTCGATGTGCAGTGCAAGCCAGTTCATCGGTTTTTCTCCTTATCTCCCCATGCCGGCGCGGCCGAGGAAGAACAGCGCGATCAGTCCGGGACCGGTGTGGCTGCCGATGACGGGGCCGAGCAGGTTCACGACGAACTTGTCGACGCCGGTCAGACGCGTGATCTCGCTTTCGAGGTACTTCACATCCTCGATGCTGTCGCCGTGGGAGATCCAGGCCTCGGGACAGGCCGGGTCATAGACGGCCGCGAATTTTTCGGCCAGTGCCGTAAGTGCCTGCTTGCGCCCGCGGATCTTCATCATCGGGATCAGCTTGCCCTCGTCGTCCACGTGGATGACCGGCTTGATCGAGAGCATCGTGCCAAAGAAGGCCGCGGTCGGGCTGATGCGGCCGCCGCGCTTGAGCGTGTCAAGGCTGTCGACCGTGATCCAGGAGTTGATGCGCAGCTTGTTGTTCTCGCAGTAATCGCGTACCTCGATGAGGCTCTTGCCCGCGCGCTTCTGGTCGACGCAGAGCTTTAAAATGAGCCCCTGGCCGAGCGCCGCGCAGAGCGTGTCGACGACCTCGATCGTCCGCTCCGGGAACTCCCTGCGGATCGTCTCGGCCGCGATGCAGGCGGACTGGTAGGTCGTGGAGAGGCCGGAGGAGAAGGAGAGGCAGAGGATGTCGAGGCCCTTTGCGCAGACCGCACGCATCTCCTCTTCAAACTCGCTCACGTTCACGGCAGAGGTCTTGCCCATCTGTCCGGCGCGCAGGCGCCCGTAGAAGTCCTCGGGGCTGATCTCGCGCCAATCGAGGTAGTTTTTAAAGGTCTCGCCGCCGATCAGCACATGCAGGGGCGGGGTGATGAGCTCAAGCTCCTTCGCCATCCCCGCTTCCAGATCGCAGCTGCTGTCGCTCATGATCACATAGTCATTCATGGGTCTCTTCGTCCTCCGATTTCTTCTTTTTCGCGCTCCTGCGCGATTGTTTTTTCAGTTCCTTCGCCTCGAGCTCACGCTGCCGCTCCTCGGCCAGCTCCTCGGCCTTCTCCTCTTTCAAAAGGGTCAGGTAGCGGCTGCCCGCGACCGCCGCGGCGTAGCTCAATACCGCAAAGTGGATCGCACCGTCAGCAAGGCTCAGCCGGCCGGAGACGTCGTCCATCTCGCCGGAGATCTCGTTTAAAACGCGGTCGAGCGTGCGGCACAGCCTCCGGTAGCCCTGCTCGACATTGCTCTCGCCGCGCAGCTCCTCGCGCAGCAGCAGATCGAGGTCCCGCGCGGCCAGCGCGTGCTTCAATGTGCATACCGCCGTTAAGTACGCGATGTGGTCGCGGCTGTACTTCTTGCCCTCGGCCCGCGGCACCAGGCCGCTTTTCGTGTAGTTGTTGACCATGGCGGCGGTGAGCCCGTCGTCATCGTCGGCGGTGATGATCTGCTGGTTGTTGATGTAGGCCAAAAGCTGATCCATGTAGAGCGGGAAGTCCGGGAACTCCTCCCACGAGTGTGGGCGCTGATGGCGCAGCGTCTCCGCGCACTCCCTGAGCGCGGCCTTCTGATCCTTCATTGCGGGCACTCCTGTTCGTCGAGATTTCGGCAGCTTTCATAAGGCAGCACCGCGCGGCGCCGTCTTTTGCGCCTGCCGGTGCTATTTGCGGGATCGCCTCAACTGACGGCCCCTATCATACCACGCAAATCCGGTTTTGTAAACCATATTTTGTGGCTTTTATAATAATTTTTTGTATAGAGCAAAACCGCATCCGACAGCGGATGCGGTTTTTGGATCGCCGATATTCTGGCGATATCTTATACTAATCTTCAATCAAACGATTTATAATCGTTTGATTGCCTGTGAGCTAAAATAGCTCACAGGCAAAGGCGCCGAGGCGCCTTGAAGAAGCCGTGCAATACTGATTTCGCGCGAGGCGTCAGCCTCGCACAGCGCAGCAGCGCTGCGCTTAAAACGCTTGAAATTCAAGCGTTTTATTGGAAATCAGTATTATTTCCCCACGCAGAACTTCGAGAAGATCTCGGCCGTGATCTCCTCGCGCGCGGTCCTGCCGTCAAGCTCGCCGAGCGCGCTGAGCGCCTCCTCGGCGTCCGTCAGGATCGCGTCGGGCGTGAAGCCGGCCGCGAAGGCATCCTTCGCGCGTCTGACCGCCGCGAGCGCGCGGCGGGAGGCGTCCTCCTGCCGCGCGTCGGTCAAATTTTGACCTTCCGCGTGCGCGAGCGCGTCTTCGGTGAATGAGGAGAGCAGGGCCTTCAGATCCTCCAGTCCCTCGCCTGTTTTGGAAGACACGCGGATGACGGAGAGCGGCGCGGGGCATTCCGGCGGGATCCGGAGCGCCGTCGGCTTTTCGCACAGGTCACAGCGGGAGCGCAGCAGGATGTACTTCGGCGCCCCGGCGGCCAGGCGCAGCGCGCGCAGATCCTCGTCGGTCGGCTCTGCGGCCGCGTCGATCAGCACGAGCGCGAGCTCCGCCTCCTCCGCCGCGCGCTCGCTGCGCGCGACGCCGAGCCGCTCCACCGCGTCGCCGCTGACCCGCAGTCCCGCCGTATCGACAAGACGCAGCAGCGTCTCGCCGGCGAGCACGTTCTCCTCGAGCGTATCGCGCGTCGTACCGGGGATGTCGGTCACGATCGCGCGGTCGAACCCGGCCAGGCGGTTGAAAAGCGCGCTCTTGCCGCTGTTGGGCCTTCCCAGAAGCACGGTCGGAAGACCTGATTTGATGAGCCGTCCGCTGCGGGCAGTGCCGATGAGCGCCGTCAGCTCCGCCTCGGCAAAATCGAGCGCCGCGGCGATCTCCTGCGGCTGCACGTCCGAAATGTCCTCGTCCGGGTAATCGACGACCGCGTAAAAGCGGGAGCAGACATCGAGCAGCTTCTGCTCGATCGGAGCGAGCCTCCGCCGCAGCGCTCCGCCCAGCTGAGCAAGCGCGTTTCTCGCGGCGGCGGGTGATGCGGCGTGGATGAGGTCCCCGACCGCCTCCGCCTCGGTGAGGTCCATGCGGCCTGAGAAAAACGCGCGCTCGGTGAACTCGCCGGCTCTTGCCTGCCGTGCGCCCGCGGCGAAGAGCGCGGAGAGGAGCTCGCGCAGGACGACCGGAGAGCCGTGGCAGTGGAACTCGGCGGCGTCCTCGCCGGTATAGCTGTGCGGGGAGACGAAGCGGACGGCCATGCATCTGTCGATCGGGCGGCCGGCGGCGTCCAGCGCCGTCCCGAGATACAGCCGCCGCGGCGAAAGATCTTCGAAGCTCCGCCCGCCGCCGGGGCGAAAGACCCGAGAGCACACTTTAAAGCAGCCCTCGCCCGAAACGCGCACGATCCCGATGCCCGCAATTCCCGGCGCCGTGGAGAGCGCCGCGATCACATCACTCATAAAAACCTCCGTCCCAAAAGCGCGGGAGCCCTTGCAAGCCGCCCCCGGCGGGTGTATACTGTTGCGGTAAATACCGCGCATTCCTGCTATATTCTCGCTATTATCAAGCAGAAGGGATTGTTCAACATGGACTTTACTCTCAGCCGCCGCATCAGCGGCGTTCAGGGCTCCATCATCCGCGAGCTCTTCAAGCTCGGCGTCGACCCCAACATGATCTCCTTCGGCGGCGGCAACCCCTCGGCCGAGACCTTCCCCGTCGCCGAGATCGCCGAGATCATCGACCGCGTATTGAAAGACAACCCGATCTCCGTGCTCCAGTACGGCCTGAGCGAGGGCTATCCGCCGCTGCGCGAGTACATGAAGCAGTATCTTGCGAAGAAGGGCATCGACTTCGAGAAAAACGACCTTCTGATCCTCTCGGGCGCGCAGCAGTGCTGCGACCTTGTGACGAAGGCGCTCGTGAACGAGGGCGACGTGGTCCTGACTGAGGATCCCGCTTTTATCGGCTGCCTCAACACCTTCCGCACCTACGGCGCGAAGCTCGTCGGCGTACCGATGGAGGATGACGGCATGGATCTTGCCGCGCTCGAGGCGGCGCTCGAGGCGAATCCCAACGCAAAGCTCCTCTACATGATCCCGAACTTCCAGAACCCGACCGGCGGCACGACCTCGAGCGAAAAGCGTGCGAAGATCTACGCGCTCTGCGCCGCGCACGGCGTTGCGATCTACGAGGACGACCCCTACGGCGAGATCCGCTTCAGCGGCACGCCGCTCCCCCCGATCAAAGCGGGCGACAGCGAGGGCATCGTCTTCTACGCCGGCAGCTTTTCCAAGGTCATGGCCCCCGCCTTCCGGCTCGGCTACCTCGTTTTCCCGAAGGAGCTGCTGCAGCCGATCACCGTGGGCAAGCAGAGCACCGACGTGCACTCCAACACGCTTTTGCAGCATGTGTGCTATGAGTACATGACCGGCTATGACTTCGAGGGGCACCTTGAAAAGGCCCGCGCGGTCTACCGGAAAAAATGCGCGCACATGCTCGCCGAGATGGACGCGAAGTTCCACCCCGACATCCACTTCACGCGGCCCGAGGGCGGCCTTTTCATCATGGCCTACCTGCCGGGCGGCAAGGACGCGCAGCCCTTCGTGCGCAAGGGCATCGAAAAGGGTGTTCTGACCGTGCCCGGCGTTGCCTTCATGGCCGACACCAACGGCGTGAGCTCCGGCTTCCGCCTGAACTACTCGATGCCCTCCGACGAGCAGATCACCCGCGGCATCGACATTCTGGGCGCGCTCACGCACGACTATCTCGCAGAAAAGCGCTGACCGCGGCGCCTGCGCATGCTAAGCCGCCAGGCAAAAAAGGCCCACAGGCTGAACCAAATGAGGACCGGCGCTGTGAGCGCCTCGACCGCGATCACCGTATCGGGCGCCCCGCTGCGCGAGACGAGACAGAGCCCGAGCAGCACCGCCGCCGGCACCAACGCGATCAGCAGCGCGCCCCCCGGCGGGAGGCGGCCCGAGACAAGGCGCGTCACCGCGAAGGCCAGCACGAGCGCGATGAGCGCGCCGGAGGCGTCGACGCACACGTCGCGCACTTCGCCGCTGCGCCCCGAGACAAAGGTCTGGTGAAACTCATCGAGCGCCGCATACAGCGCGCAGAGCCCGAACGCGAGCGATGAACGCCGCTTCTCGTCTTTGATGAGCGGGTGCAGCGCCCAGGAAAAGAGCAGCGCGAGCACGAAATAGAGACTCATATGCGCGGCCTTGCGCTCATAGAACGACAATTGCTCGATCACCTGCGCCTGTACTTCGGGCAGGGCCGCGGCATAGCTCGGCGAGACGCGCTCGAGCGTTTTGGCGAGGAGGCGGTCGGAGAAATCCCCGCTCGTCGGCGCGTCCTGCGCGGAAAAGCGCCAGATGACCCCCATCCACGCGCCGGGCGCCAGCAGACGCCAGAGCTTCAGATCGGACAAGCCGCGCACCTCCCCTCTGCTTTTTTTGCTTCGATACCGCATCATACCACGTTCGGCGCGTCTTTTCAACGCTCCTTCCATCCATCCGCTCATCATATGCGCAGCATCAGTGCATCATCAGTGCAGCGAAACTGTAAAGATTCTTTCAGGAGGCGACATATCTTATGAAGATCATCACGATCAGCCGGGAATACGGCGCCGGCGGGCACACGATCGGCAAAAAGGTTGCCGAGAAACTCGGGATCCCCATCTACGACAAGGATATCATCCGCGCGACCGCGAAGGCCAGCGGCATCGATATCGACACGATCCTCGATGAGCAGGAGGACGCTTCCCCCGCCGCCTCCATCTTAAGGAGCATCTGCAATTTCTCGAGCTCCTACTACACCGACACCCAGGCCGCGATCCACGACGTGCAGGAGGCGATCATCCGCAACTTCGCCGAGGAGGGGCCCTGCGTGATCCTCGGCCGCTGCGCCGACCACACGCTCAAAGAGGCCGGCTTCAACGTGTTCAACGTGTTCCTGCACGCGGCGCTCTATGACCGCGTCGATTATCTGCGCGATCAGACCGGCGTCGAAGACGAGGCGGAGCTCCGGCGCATGATCGCCAAGCGCGACAGCTCCCGCCACAACTACTACGCCAAGTTCACCGGCAAGCGCTGGGGCGAGGCCGGAAACTATGATCTGGTGCTGAACCGCAGTGTCTTCGGCTATGACGGCTGCGTCGAACTGATCTGCAGCGCGGTCAGGGCCGCGAAGTAACGGAGGGATTTGAAACATGAAAAAAGCGGGCTTTATCGGGCTTGGCATCATGGGCGGGCCCATGGCCAAAAATCTTGTAAAGGGCGGCGTGGATCTCACGGTCTATGACCTCGATCCCGCCGCGGTGAAGGCGCTCACCGACCTCGGCGCGGCCTCCGGCACGCCCGAGGAGATCGCAAAGACCTGCGATGTCATCATGTGCATCCTCCCCACCGGGGCGATCGTGCAGAGCATCCTCTTCGGCGAGCAGGGCATCGCGCAGTATTTAACGCCCGGCAAGATCGTCTGCGACCTCTCGAGCGTCACGCCCGGCGAGAGCCAGACCTGCTATGATAAGCTCAAGGCCATCGGCGTCGGCTTTGTCGACGCGCCGGTCTCCGGCGGCGAGCCCAAGGCGATCACGGGTGAGCTTGCGATCATGTGCGGCGGCGACCAGGCCGATTTCGACGCCATGGTCCCCTATTTCAACTGCATGGGCACGAGCGCCGTGCTCGTCGGCAAGTGCGGCAGCGGCTCTGTCACGAAGCTGTGCAACCAGATCATCGTGAACCTGAACATCGCGGCGGTCGGCGAGGCGCTCACGCTCGCGGCCAAGGCGAACGTCGACCCGATGAGCGTCTACCACGCGATCCGCGGCGGCCTTGCCGGCAGCGCCGTACTCGACGCCAAGGCGCCGATGATGTGCGCGCGGAACTTTACGCCCGGCGGCACGATCAAGGTCAACCACAAGGACATCAAAAACGCGCTTGCGACCGCGCACGAGATCGACGTCCCCGTGCCCTTTACGGCCCAGCTCTTCGAGCTGCAGCAGACGCTCAAGGTTTCCGGTCACTTCGAAGACGACCACAGCGGCTATGTTCAGTATTTCGAATCGCTCGCCGGCGTGACCGTCAAGAGCGATCAGACGGCCTGAGGGGAAAGGAGAAGCATCGCCATGGAGAACCTGAACGTATCCGTTCTCGGCACCTTCCCCAGGATCGACGAGGCGGCGATCGACGCGCTTTTGACCTCCGAGATTGCAAAGGATCCGCACAAGCTCGTCGTGCTCGACGATGATCCGACCGGCGTGCAGACCGTGCACGACATCTCGGTCTACACCACCTGGAGCGAAGAGGCGATCCGCGCGGGCTTTGCCGAGGAGAACAAGGTCTTCTACATCCTCACGAACTCCCGCGGCCTCACCGTGCCCGAGACGACCGCGCTCCACCGCGAGATCGCCGCGACCGTCGCGCGCGTCTCGAAGGAGACCGGCACGCCCTATCTCTTCCTGTCCCGCAGCGACTCCACGCTCCGCGGCCACTACCCGCTCGAGACGGAGCTCCTGCGCGAGGGCATGGAGGCGGGCGGCATGAAGCTCGACGGTGAGATCCTCTCCCCGTTTTTCAAAGAGGGCGGCCGCTTCACGATCGGGAACGTCCACTATGTGCAGCAGGGCGCGGAGCTCGTCCCCGCCGCGCAGACGGAGTTCGCCAAAGACAAGACCTTCGGCTATACGAAGTCTCTGATCCCGGAATACATCGAAGAGAAGACGAACGGTGCCTTCCGCGCCGCGGATGTGACGTGCATCTCGCTTGAGTCGCTGCGCGCGTGCGACTTTGACGGCATTGAGGCGCAGCTCATGGCCGTGCACGACTTCAACAAGATCTGCCTCAACGCGGTCGACTACTGCGACCTGAAGGTCTTCGCCGTCGCGCTCTACCGCGCGATGGCCCGGGGCAAGCGCTTCATGTTCCGTACCGCGGCCGGGCTCGTCAAGGTCATGGGCGGGATCTCCGACCGTGCGCTTCTGACGCGGCGCGACATGGTCGTGCGCGAGACCGACTGCGGCGGCATCGTCGTCGTCGGCAGCCACACGCAGAAGACGACCGCGCAGCTCAATGAGCTCCTGAAGCTTGAAAACGTCGTCCCCGTGGAGTTCGACTCCAATAAAGTGCTCGACGGCGACGAGGCGTTCTACGCCGAGGTCGACCGCTGCGTGCGCCTGGAGGAGGAGATCATCCGCTCCGGCAGGACCGCGGTCGCCTTCACCTGCCGCAAGCTCCTGACGCTGGAAAACGACACGAAGGAGCAGGCGCTCGTGCGCAGCGTGAAGATCAGTGACGGCGTGCAGAGCCTTGTCGGGCGGCTGAAGGTCACCCCGGCCTTCGTGATCGCCAAGGGCGGCATCACCTCGAGCGACGTCGGCACCAAGGCGCTGAGGGTCAAACGGGCCAACGTCATGGGCCAGATCCGCCCCGGCATCCCCGTGTGGCAGACAGGCCCGGAGAGCCGCTTCCCGCAGACCCCCTATGTGATCTTCCCCGGCAACACCGGCGGCGAGACGACGCTGCGCGAGGCCGTGGAGATCCTGAGCGCGAAAGAGGCGTAAGACCTCCGTTCACGTCAAAAATAAGCCAAAAGCCGCGCCCGTGAGAGCTGGGTCTCTCACGGGCGCGGCTCGATGTTATAAGAACTGTCTGCTTACGAAAAGAAGCTCCAGCCGGAGAGCAGATACCCCGGCAGGGCGACGATCAGAAAGAAGGCCCAGCTCGTGAGCGTGAAGGTTTTGATGAAGGCCCCGCCGCGCCCCGGATACGCGCGCACATAGATCCGGTAGTTGATGACCGACGCGAGCGAGCCGATCAGCGAGCAGAGTCCCGCGGTGTCGGCGCCGTAGATGAGCCCCGCGAAATTGTCGGTAAAGGGGTAGAGAACGATCGTCGCCGGGACGTTGGAGATGATCTGGCTCAGCCCGATCGCCCACCAGTACTCATGCCCCGCGACCGCGCGCGTTAAAACGTCCGCGATGCCGGGATTCGCCGCGATCGACGAGGAGAACACGAAAAAGCAGAAAAACGTGACGATGAGCACATAGTCGACCTGTCTGAACAGCGAGCGGTCGAGCAGCGCGGTCACGAAGAGCACGACCGCAAGGGCGAGCGGCCAGAGCGCCGTGCGCGTGACGATGACCCCGATGATGAGCGCAAAGAGCAGGAGATAGCCGGCGCGGCGCAGCCTCCCCTCGTCCCCGGGTGGCGTCTGCGCTTTTGCGACGGTAATTTCTTCCTGCGGGTCCTTTCTGTACAGGAAGAAAACGAATATGACGAGCAGCAGCGCCGAAAAGGCAGAGAGCGGCAGCATGTGCAGCATGAAGTGCCAGACGCTCACGTCGGCCCGGCCGTACAGGAAGAGATTCTGCGGGCTCCCGAAGGGCATGAGCATCGAGCCGCGGATCGCCGCGATGTTCTCCATCGAGATGACCGGCAGGATGCAGCGCTCCTTTCCGCCGCTTCGAAAGAGCAGGATCGTGAGCGGCACGAAGATGATGAGCGAGACGTCGTTCGTGACGAACATCGACGAAAAAAAGACGCCGAAGATGAGGAAGAGCGAGAGGGTCGTCATGTGCCTGAAATGCGCGGCGAGGCGCACAACGGGCGCGAGCACGTTTTCGCGCTTGAAGCCCTCGAGCACCGTGAGCATCATCAGAAGCGTCCCGAGCGTGCGCCAGTCGATCGACGAAATGAGCCGCGCCGACGGCGGCGTGATCACAAGCGAGACGAGCGCCGCAAGCACGGAGAGCGTCAGCATGGGTTCACTTTTTAAGTACAGCATGGCTTTGGTCATGGCTTGCGCATCCTTTCGCCGGCTTTTTCGTTGGCCTTTCCGTCAGCTTTTCCGCCGGCTTTCCGGCCCGGAGAGTATATACCCCGCATGCGCAAAAGGCAAGAGAGAAAACGTTTTTGCGCGTCTCTTTATTTCCGGATCTCCGGCGGATCATTTCCTGCACACAAAGCAGCCCATTCCTTCGACCGCTGAGACCTGCGCCGCGGAGTACTGCCCTTCAAGGCGCGTGCGCAGGCTCCTGAGCGTTTCAAAGGGCGGCGTGAAGTAGCCCTTCGGGACATAGAGCCTTCGTATGAACCAGTCGGTGCGTCTTACTTCACCCTCGATATAGCAGCAGCCGCAGAACGTTCCGCCCGGCTTCAGGACGCGGCAGGTCTCGCGAAAGGCCGCCTCTTTATCGGGGAAGGCGTGAAAGCCGTTGAGCGAGAGCACGATATCGAAGCTCTCGTCCGCAAAGGGGAGCGCCCCGACGTCGCCCTGCCGGAACGTGACGTTTGCAAGCCCCGCCGCCCTTGCCCGCTGCTCGGCCCGCGCCATCATATCGGCCGAGTAGTCAAGGCAGGTGATCTCCGCCTGCGGGAGCGTCCGGTAGACCGGCATCGTCAATACACCGGTCCCCACCGGGACCTCCAGGAGCCTTCCTCCAAAGTCCTCCGGCACACCGGAGAGCGCCCGCGTCAGGTACTCAAGATTCTTCCCGCTGTCCATGTTCCACACGAGGCGGCAGATCGCCTTGCCCACGGGCGTGGAGCAGGTGATCATGCCGTCATAAAAACCGGCGTGCCCGCCGGTGAGGCGGTAGGCGCTTTTGATCTGTTCTTTTCTGCTCATGCCTGCTTTGCTCCCTTCGTCCGTTTTCATGCCTCCGGCCGGCGCCGCAGCACCGCGACCGCGCAGGGGATCCGCCCCTCGGCAAGCGTCACGCGCACATCCGGGTATCCCGCGTCCAGAAAGAACTGCCGGTAGCTCTCCACCGTGAACTGCCGCCTGAAATCCGCCCCGGCCTTTCCGACGCCCGCGGCAAAGCCGCTCGTCTTTCCCTCGCGGTCCCGGTTCATATAGGTCGGGATGATCAGCTTCCCGCCGGGTCTTAAAACGCGCTCCAGCTCGCGCAGCGCCGCGAGCGGATCATCGAGCAGATGGAGCACGTTCCCCGCGACCACCGTGTCAAAGGCCGCGTCAGGGAATGCAAGCTTCATGATGTCCGCCCGTGAAAACGTGACGTTGCGGTATCCTTTCAGATTCTTTTTTGCCCTTGCGAGCATCTTTTCTGAAAGATCTGTTGCGCTGAGATAAGCGCACTTTTCCGCGATCACCGCGCTCAAAAGCCCCGTCCCGCAGGCGCATTCGAGCACCTCGTCCCCCGGCTCGATCTCCCGCGCCACGATGCCGCGCAGCGCCGTATGCGTCCTGCGGTTGATCACGTTGACGAAGATATCATAGATAAAAGCCACCCGGTCCCAGAACATCGGATCCCGCCTTTCTTCTTGAAGCATGCCGGCATGTTCGGTTTTTTGAGGTTAGTTGTTTCTAACCACAACTTGCCTGAAAGCCCGTCCGTATCCGGTCGTCTGATTGTCGGACGGGCTTTTGCATTTGCGCACAGTATACACCCTGCCTGCTTCCATTGCAAGAGCGCAAAAACGCTCTTGCCGACTTTTGCTGCAGGTGCTACAATGATATGTATGATATGTAACAGAGGGACCGGAAATTCTGATTTGAATCGAGGGGAGCCATATGAACAAACGACTGCTTTGCCTGGCCTTCATCCTGGCGGTGCTCTGCGTGCTGCTGCCGACTGCCGCATTTGCTGCCGACAGCGGCACATGCGGAGCCGAGGGCGACAACCTGACCTGGACCCTGGATGACGAAGGGACCCTGACCATCAGCGGCGCGGGAGCGATGGCGGACTACGACTACAAAAGCCCGTGGTATTCCAGGCGTTTATTCGTGAGAGCCGTGAAGCTGGAGTCCGGTGTTACCTCGATCGGGGGTGCTGCGTTCTGGGAGTGCAAAGCTCTGTCCGCCGTTTCCATCCCCGACAGCGTAGAGCGCATCGGGAACGGTGCGTTCCATGACTGTGTGCATCTGAGTGACTTCAGGATCCCCGACAGCGTCAGGAGCATCGGGTCGCAGGCGTTCTCCGGGTGCAACGGCCTGACCGATGTCTTTGTGGGCAAAAGCGTCACCCAAATCGGAGAAAACGCATTTAACGGCTGCCCCAGCCTGACCGGCCTCGAGGTCGATCCGGAGAATCCCGCTTATTCTTCCCGGGCAGGCGTACTGTTCAACAAGGAACAGACGGCTTTGATCTGCTGTCCGCGGGAAAAAGCCGACCATTATACGATCCCCGACGGCGTCACCAGCATCGAAGAT